>JALYQJ010000017.1 GCA_030855875.1 Acidobacteriota bacterium | reverse complement strand
AGTCCGTAAATTAAGTTTTTAGGTATTTCTTATTCTCAAGATTGACCTTTTCGTAATGCCTGTTTAGTTTCGTCCGAGCCGTTTCAATTGAAAACTGCCAGTTGATTTTAACGGCTTTTTCGCTTCGTTCTTTGACAATCGCTAACACTTCTTTTTCTAATTGTTCTTTGCTTGGAATCCGTCTATCCAAGCATAGCCGCGAAACGGCGGAAAACTCTATCTCTATCATATTGAGCCAACTTGCCTTGGGCGGAGTATAAACAAACTCAAACTTATCACTCAATCTTTTCGCTTCTCCGGCTGAAAAGGCTTCGTAAAATGAACTTTCATTATGCGTATTCAAATTGTCCAAAATAACCGTTATCTTTTCCGCTTCGGGAAATTCCGCTGCTACTTTTTGAAAATGGGCGGCAAATTCAACCTTTCTCCGCTGGTCAAAAACATCGGCGATTCGTTTGCCGGTCAACGGTTCGATGGTCTCTAATAAACAGCACGAGCCTAATTTCTCGTAAGCATAATGCTCGCGTCTGACTTGTTCGGCTTTCATTTCAAGCCCTTTGACTAATTCTCCAATCAGAAAACAAGGTCGCTCATCATAACAAATAACTGGATTTCCTGGATTATACGGGCGCGCATAAACATCCAATATCCGCTCCATCCGAAACAAAAATAAGGCATTCATTGCCCCAATGCACCACGTTTTCTTCAAATGCGGTTGAAGTTTGTTTTTTTCAGTATCTTACCCACTTGGGTGTGCGAAATACTTTCGCAAAACTCAAGTTCAACTATTTTATCCGCCAATAATCGCAAACTCCATTTGGCGCGTCCAACTGGCGTATCTGAGCAGGCAAGTGCCGTGATTTTCGCTCTCTGCTCGCCGTCTATGCCAACAGGTCTTCCCGAACGTGGTTTATCTTGCAAAAAATCCAGCCCGTTTTTTAGATAATTATTTCGCCAAATTGAAACTGTCCAATGCCCCACTTTCAAAGTTTCAGCGACGGCTTGAATGGTTGAACCTTGATGTAATTGCAATAAAGCCATCGCTCTTCTGACAATTCTTGCTTGGACTTGACCTTTACTAATGAATTCTGTCAAATATCTTTCGTCTGTTTCGTTTAGTTTTAGATGTTCTTTTTTCATACATCTATAGAAATGACTAAAACACTCGAAATTTTAATTTACGGACTACTAAGTCTTTTATTTTTAATAATGCTGTGTTTAACAATGTTTCAACTGCGTAACTCCTAACAAGGTAATACAACAAATAAGTAGAGTTGTTAAATCCAGGCTCCGGCTTATCGCCCAAAAAAGCAAACAGAACTACAATCCAGTGCATAAAAGCGAAGCTAAAGCCTAAAGGACTCAGGATTGGTCTCAAGACATTTTGAAAAGATATATTCATTGCCTTTCGTTTAAATTCACAGCGCAAATATTCATTTTAGCTTAACCTTTACGATTTGAGTCCTTCAATAATTTTATCGATTACATACCCGACAATCATCCATTGAAAACTTATAAAAAAGAATGAAATTGAAAATAACAGCCAATCTGTCCATTCTGCTACTTGCAAAAATGCGGCAATCGGAGTTCCGATAACACCAGTTAAAATAATCGCAGGAAAATTTAGCAGAAATAAAATTTGAGTCAAAATCGGTTCGTAATAAAAATGAAATGGTTGTGTATGCTGCTCAAAAAAAATGCAAATAAACTACCCCGCAGCAAGCTGACGGGGTATTAAAAGAGCCGGAGTTGACCGTCATCGTCCGACTTGCCTTGCTGCTGAACATAGTTCTTTATCATTTTTTCAGTTTTGATGTGCGCCGACTGTGCTGACGAAGTAGCCGTCATACCAAAACTTGCCGCCCCATAAGTATTGTTTGACTTGCGGGCAGGCTTTGAAAATTTCACGCGCCGTGATGCTTTTGATCGTTTGCACAAGCTGTTTCGGACTATACATCGGCACACTTTGCACCAGAAAATGAACGTGGTCATCGTCTGAACCAATTTCCAAAAACTCGATTTCATATCGTTTTTGAATTTCGGCACAGATTTCTTTGATTTTGGCATCAACTTCAGCAGCAAAGACGGCTCGCCGATATTTTGTCGGACAGACGATGTGATACATCAAAATCGAAACATTGTGCTTTTTATGAATGAACTTGCTCATTCATAACATTATAAAGCCGCAGCAAGCTGACGAGGTATTACACCCAATGTGAATAAAACTACAATCCAATGCACAACTGCAACAACAATGCCTATTGGATTTGTAATAATATTTCGCAAAATTTTCATTGCCTTAATTTTCTCACAACCATTCAAATTTCCCTACGATTTTTTCAATTCCATTTTCGCAATTGATTCGAGATGAACTTCGTCGGGACCGTCGGCAAGTCTTAAAGTTCTCGCGTAAATCCAGAAATTGGCGAGCGGATAATCCTGACAAACGCCGCCGCCGCCGTGCGTTTGAATAGCGCGGTCAATAATTTGTAAAGCCATCTGCGGCACGACGGCTTTTATCATCGCAATCTCGCTTCGCGCGGCTTTGTTTCCGGCTTCGTCCATCATCCACGCGGTTTTCAAAACCAGAAGACGCGCCTGCTCGATTGCCAGACGAGCTTCGGCGATCCATTGGCGAATAACGCCTTGTTCGGCAATTGGTTTGCCGAAAGCGTTGCGCGATTTCGCCCGTTCGCGCATCAATTCGAGAGCGCGTTCGGCGACTCCGATCATTCGCATACAATGATGAACTCTGCCCGGACCCAATCTTCCCTGCGCGATTTCAAAACCGCGACCTTCGCCGAGCAATAAATTCTCCTTTGGTACGCGCACGTTTTTAAACGAAAGTTCGGCGTGTCCGTTCGGCGCGTCGTCGTAGCCGAAAACATTTAAAATCCTTTCAACCTTTACGCCGTCCGCGTCCATCGGAACTAAAATCATTGACTGCTGCAAGTGTTTCGGCGCGGACTCATCGGTTTTGCCCATAAAAATCGCCAGTTTGCAGCGAGCGTCGCCCGCGCCGGTTGACCACCATTTTACGCCGTTCAAAACATATTCGTCGCCGTCTTTAACGATTGAAGAACGAATATTCGTCGCGTCAGACGAAGCAACATCCGGCTCGGTCATCGCAAAACACGAACGAATTTCGCCGTTCAAAAGAGGTTTCAGCCATTCGTCTTTCTGTGCGTCGCTGCCGTATCTTTCCAAAACTTCCATATTTCCGGTGTCGGGCGCAGAACAGTTAAAAACTTCCGACGACCAAACGACTCTGCCCATCGTTTCGGCAAGCGGCGCGTATTCGAGATTCGAGAGTCCCGAAACTTCGGGCAAAAACAAATTCCACAAATTCGCGGCTTTCGCTTTTTCTTTCAGTTCTTCGATCAAACGCGAAGGCTGCCAGCGGTCGCCCGAATTTATTTCGTCGTGAAACGCTTTTTCGTTCAGATAAATATTTTCAATCATAAACGATTGCAGCCGATTTTGCAGTTCAATGGTTTTCGTTGAATAATCGAAGTTCATATTTAATTTGATCGCCGAAACGCGGCGGACGCAGAGATTTTCAAAGCTGAAACCACAGATTAGCACAAAAATAAAAGCGGATAAAAATTTTAGGATTTGTTTATGAATGATACAAAATCAATCAGACAGGGAGAAGAATTAAACGAAGTGAATTTGCAGGAGTTTCTGCGCGAAAATCTCGACGTGAAATTTGATCGAATCGAGATTACGCAGTTTCCCGCCGGAAGTTCAAATTTAACTTACTCGGTAAAAATCGGCGATGAAGAATACGTTTTGCGCCGTCCGCCGTTCGGCAATCAAGTCAAATCGGCGCACGATATGTCGCGCGAATTTAATGTTTTATCGAAATTAGCGTACGTTTACAAACCCGCGCCGAAACCGCTCGTTTACTGCGTAGACGAAAGCGTTATCGGTTCGGAATTTTATTTAATGGAACGCCGCAGAGGTTTGATAATTCGCGGAAAGTCGCCGGAATTACTGGAAAATTCACCGGAATTACAGCATCAGGTCTGCGAATCTTTCATCGAAAATTTAGTCGAACTGCACGCGCTCGATTATGAAAAAATTGGTTTCGGCGATTTGGGGAAACCCGAAGGCTACGCGAAAAGACAAGTCGAAGGCTGGACGAAACGCTATTTCAACGCGAAAACCGACGAGCATTTTGAACTCGAAACCGCAATCGAATGGCTCAACGAAAATATTCCCGAAACAACCGGCGCGGCTTTGATTCACAACGATTATAAATTCGACAATATAATGCTTGATCCCGAAAATCTGACTCGCATCACGGCGGTTCTCGATTGGGAAATGGCGACCGTCGGCGAACCTCTGATGGATTTGGGAACGACGCTCGGTTACTGGATGTCGAAGGAAGTCGGCGACGAACTGCTTTCGATGCCATTCAATCCGCGCGTTTTGATGGAGAATATTTCGCGCTCGCAGTTAGTCGAAATATACGCGGCGAAATCCGGGCGCGATGTCGGAAATGTACTGTTTTATTATGTTTTCGGCACATTCAAAATCGCCGTCATCGCGCAGCAAATCTATTTCCGCTACCGCAAAGGCTTTACGCTGGACAAACGCTTTGCAACTTTTAATCAATTCGTCAACGCGCTCGGCAAAATCGCTTTGTTCGCAATAAAAGCGGAAAAAATTTGAAGATAATGCCGAAACCGTGTGTTAAATTATTTTTATGCTGAATTCATTAACCTATTCTTTACCCGAAAAATTGGAAAACGCCGTGCAAAAAGAGTTCGGCGAATGGCAAAAGGAAAACAAAATCGCGCGTGTTTGGCAGAAAGACGCGACTGTTTGGACAAATGAGGACGAAGCGAGATGGCTCGGCTGGCTCGATTCGGTCGAAGTTGAATTAAGCAAAATTCAGGAATATAAAGATTTTGCCGCAGACGTGAAATCAGCCGGATTTACGGACGTTTTGCTGATGGGAATGGGCGGTTCGTCGCTTTGCCCGGAAGTTCTGGCGATGACCTTCGGGGCAGAAAATTTTCACGTTTTGGATTCGACCGTTCCGGCGCAGATTAAAACAATCGAAAATCGTCTGAATCTGGAAAAAACGCTTTTTATCGTCGCTTCAAAATCCGGTTCGACGCTTGAACCGAACACTTTCAAACAGTATTTTTTCGAGCGCGTTTCAAACATCGTCGGACGGGAAAACGCGGGGAAACAATTTGTCGCCATCACCGACCCGGATTCTAAAATGCAAGAGGTTGCAACACGCGATAATTTCCGCAAAATCTTTTTCGGCAACCCGGAAATCGGCGGCAGATTTTCCGCCTTGTCGCCGTTCGGCATCGCGGCGGGCGCGGCGATGAATTTGGATGTCGAAGAGTTTTTGAATCGTGTCGCCGAAATGGTTTCGGCTTGCAAAAACGACGTTCCGAATGAAAATCCGGGCGCGGTTTTGGGAACGATTCTCGGCGTTTGCCAAACGAACGGGCGCGACAAACTAACGATCTTCACTTCGCCGGAAATTCACGATGTCGGCGCGTGGCTCGAACAATTAATCGCCGAATCAACCGGCAAATCCGGCGTTTCGATAATTCCGGTTGACCGCGAACCGCTGCTCGAAGCGGCGGAAGATTACGGCGACGACCGCGTTTTCGTTCGTTTGAAATTGAAAGATTCCGGCGACCCGGCGATGGACGAAAAGCTCGATGTTCTCGAAGCGAACGGGCATCCGGTTGTGCGAATCGAACTCGCCGATAAAATAAATCTCGGACAGGAATTTTTCCGATGGGAATTTGCGACGGCAGTTGCGGGCGCGATTATGCGTATTAATCCGTTCAATCAACCCGATGTCGAAGCGGCGAAAATCGAAGCGAAAAAGCTCACCGAAGAATACGAACAAACCGGCGAATTGCCTGACGAAACTCCGATTTACGAAGCCGAAAACATCAAACTTTTCACGGGCAAAAAATACGCCGCGTCGCTCGAAAAATTTGACGCGGGCGAAAAATCCCTGCAAAAATATCTCGCGTCTCATCTCGCGCATCTTCAGGAAAACGATTATTTCGCCATTCTCGCTTACGTTGAAATGAACGCCGAAAACGAAAAACTTTTACAGGAAATCCGCGAGCGCGTTTTGAAATCGAAACTCGTCGCCACCTGTCTCGGATTCGGTCCGCGTTTTCTGCATTCAACCGGACAAGCCTATAAAGGCGGCGCGAACAATGGCGTGTTTCTGCAAATAACGTCGGATGACGCGGAAGATTTACAAGTTCCCGACCAAAAATACACGTTCGGCATCGTCAAAGCGGCGCAGGCGCGCGGCGATTTTCAGGTTTTACTCGACCGCGAACGACGCGCTCTGCGCGTTCATCTCGGCGCGGACGTAAAAGCCGGTCTCGAATTTTTGCTAGACATTATCGGCTAAAATTTCTTATTGTCCGACATTTCCGTTATGATTCCGCTCAACGAATCGAATATGAATCGAAAATGCGGACAAAATTTTCGCTCTTTTTTTCCCGGTTTTCCGGTCTTTCTGCTGGTTGCTGCCACCGCTCAAGCCGGATGTTTGCCGATGAAAAATCTATACTTCCGCCGACGGTTTAAAGACGCGGAAAACATAGATTTTAGCGCGGTAAAATAATTATCTCACCTTACGCAGTCTTGCTTTTCAGCCCGTTGTCGGGAGTTGAAATCAAAAATTGCGTAGGGTGAGCAGCTAACCGATGTTACGCAAAACTGTTCAGCAAATCGAAAGGCAATTGACCGGCGTTAATTTACCGTTAGCACAAGCCGTGTGTTATCATCGAATTGCCGTTATAAGGCTAGAGCAATTTCATTTATGGACAGTAAAAATGTCGTTGAAAACAGTTCGTTAGTCGTCGGCGACATCGCTGCTGTTCAACCGAAATCAAAAAGATCTAATTCGATAATCTGGATACAGGCGGCAGGACTCATTTTCGGGTTCGGACTTTTCTTTTACGTTATTCAGCGCATCGGTCTGCACACGATTACCGAAGCTCTCGGTCGCGTCGGCTGGGGATTTTTGCCGATCATCGCGCTCAACGGCACGCGGCATTTTCTCCGCGCCGCGTGTATTTATCTGGCGGTCGCGCCCGAAAACCGCACGTTTAAATTTCGCCACGCGCTCGCCGCAAGACTCGGCGGCGAAGCGGTCAGCGTCATCACTTTTACGGGTCCGGTTCTCGGCGATCTGACGAAAGCGGTTCTGCTGAAAAAAAACACGGCTTTTACCAGCAGCGCGGCGGCAATTATCGTAGATAATATTCTTTATTATCTCTCGGTCGTGCTGATGATTTTGGTCGGCATCGGCGTAATGCTTTATACGTTCGGCAGCGGCGACGTTTATCTGCGCTACTCGATTTTCGTGGTTTCCGTGTTCACTTTGCTGATTATCACAGGCTTGATTCTGACCGTAAAATTCCACTTCAAACCGCTTTCGTGGATGGTCAAAAAACTTTCCAATCTGAAACTGCTGCCGAAGTTTATTCACGCGAAAAAACATTATATCCAACAAATCGAAGACAATGTTTTCAATTTTTATCGGCATCGCAAACCGGCTTTTTACGCGATTTCGGGTTTGATAATTTCGGCGCATATTTTAAGCGTCTGCGAAGTTTATCTCGCGCTTCGACTGCTCGATCTTGCCGCGTTTCCCTCGACGGCTCTGATTATCGAATCGCTGACAAAAGTTATCAATATGGCGTTTAGTTTCGTGCCGGGAACAATCGGCGTTTACGAAGGCGGCAACGGCGTGATTTTGAATTTTCTCGGTTATGCGACGGCGGCGGGCGTTGCGCTCGCACTCTTGCGAAGAAGCGCGATTCTTTTTTGGACGTTTGTCGGATTAGCGATTTTGCTGTGGCGAACGCTGACGCGCGGAACAGAAAAATCCATCTAAAACATCTCTGATTTTATATTTGAAGATTAATTTATTTTATCCAGATTGCCGTTACGCTTTTCAAGAAAATTTGGATTATTTCACCGTCGTCCGACCGCGGTAAAGGCAAGCCAAATCAACCGCGCCGAAACCGATTCCGCTCAAAAGCAGAAGATGGATGAAGCCGCTTTTGCCGAGCAGCAAGAGCAGCAGCCAAATTCCAAAAAATATTCCGGCAATGATTCTTATAGCAAGCATTTTTCTTCGCCGGCGTTTAGTTTTACGCCTCACAAATCATATCACGGCTGTTTTTCAAAGACATTTTGACAGGGCAATTTCAATCGGATAATCTTTTTAACAACAAAACGGGGCGGAAGATTTTCACGGAAAATCCGGTATATTACAACCGCTCACCGATTTCCGCAGGAGTATTTAAAATTTTGTCCGCACAAATTCAGCCGCCGACCACCGCCGGCATTTATCCCGAAAATTTTTCCGACGATTCGTTTTTTTTCAACCGCCGAAGCATCGTCTTCGCGGTTTTATTAGTATTTTTGTGCGTCGGTTTCGGTTTGCGGGTTGGAAATTTGGGCGCGGAAAGTTTGAGCGAAGATGAATTAAACAAACTGCAAACCGTCGCCGAATATCGCGCCGAAGGTTTAACGGGGCGCAACGGCGAACATCCTTTTTTGATGAAAGGCTTGCAAACCGTCAGCTTTACCGTTGCCGACAGATTAAACTCCGGCGTTTTAGCGGCAAACAAAATCTCTGACGAAGCAGCACTTCGGTTTCCGACGGCGTTTATCGGAACGCTGACAATTCTTCTGCTTTTTCTGCTCATTTCCGAACTTTTCGGTAGTTACATCGGCTTAATCGCGGCGGGTTTGTGGGCGGTTGATCCGTCGGCAATCGGTTTTGACCGCATCGCCAAAGAAGACAGTTTTCTCCTGTTCTTTTTTCTTCTGTGCAGTTATTTTTGGATTCGCGGACAGACGCTCGCCGAACGCGGCGCGAAAAACTGGACAAAATATATCTGGCTCGCGGCGGCGGCTTTCGGCGCGATGCTCGCCTCGAAATATCTGCCGCATTTAATCGCCGTAACCGCCGCGTATTATCAGATTTTCCAATCAATTCCGGCAACGAAATGGCGGCTCGGAAAAATCCGCTGGCTGCAATTTTTAATCGTCGCGGGCGTTTGTTTTCTGATTTTCAACCCGACGATTCTGCTGCCCGAAACGTGGCGCGAGATGATGACTTTTTCCGGCGAAAAACGCATCGGTCACGACAGCTACGAATTTGCCGGAAACCTTTACCCTAATCAGTTGACGACGTGGCTCGCGGGTGTTCCGTGGACGTTTTATTACATTTTTATTCTGGTCAAAATGCCGCTTTTGACGCTCTTGTTTTTTCTCGCCGGACTGCCCGCGATTTTCCGCCGCAAGTTCGGCGACGGGCGTTATTTTATTTTTTTCTGGGCGTTTATGTGGTTTATGCCGTTCACGGTTTTGGGCGGAAAATTCACGCGCTATTTCACCGTCGCCGAGCCGGTCGTTTTGATCATCGCGGCAGTCGGATTTTACAGTTTTATAAGATGGCTCGCGCCGAAAATTTCGAGTTCGGCGAATTTTACGCGATTTTTTTCAACCGGCTGTTTCGTCGTTTTGATTGCGTTTTCGCTTTACAGTTCACTATCATTCGCGCCGCATTTCCGGCTTTATACAAACGCGCTCGGCGGCGAACGCGCAAACGCCGGATTTTACTTTCCGCACGATGAGTTTTATGACGCAAGCACCCGCGAAATCGTCGCGGAAATTATCAAAAGTGCCGGACGCGGCGCGGTCGTCGCCAATGAAACGCCGATTTTATTTGAGCATTACTTAAAAAAAGCCGGACGCGAAGATTTGATTTCGGTCTCGCTCTCCGACAAATCGAAAATTTCCGCGTTAAATTCCGGCGATTTTATCGTCGCCGTCCGCGGTCGCCGTTATTTCAGCAACGATGATTATTTGAAGTTTTTAGAACAAACCACGCCCGTCGCCGAAATTAATTTTGACGCAATAACATCGGCGAAAATTTATCAGCTAAATGAAGAAACCGCGTTGAAGATAAATGAATTAGCTAAATAAGTTGAGAAGAAATTTATTCGTAGCTCAAGGCTTCGACCGCATCGAGCCGCGCCGCCCGCAACGCCGGATAAAGTGCGCCGAGAATGCTGCTGATTAATCCGACAACGATAATAATAAGAATTATGTAA
>JALYQJ010000028.1 GCA_030855875.1 Acidobacteriota bacterium | reverse complement strand
GATAGTTGGAAAAATAAAGTTTTTTCAACTTAAAAATTGTCAAAGTAAGTTCAAATTCAATTTAATATTCATCTCCTCATCTCCTTTTCTCCTCTTCTTACTTCAACCCCGTCGCGCTTTTGAGTTTGACTTCGACGCGCCCGATGTCGCTGTTGATTTGGGCGCGCACGGGCAGACGGCGAGCGTCGTCGGTTATCCAGATGGTGATACTTCCTTCTTTTTCGATCAGACGATTCGTACCGAAAACTTCCGGCACGACGCGGAAACACCAAACTCTGCCGAAAATTGATTTTTGCTGTTCGCGGGCGGCGACGCGAACCGGAATTTTATAAATTAAACCGGAATCGCTGACGTTGATTTCAAAACTCGCGCCGACGGCGAGCGGCAAAAGCCGCAGAGCGTAAATGCCGGAAACCATATCCTGCATTTTTCCGCCGATTTCCGAAGCGATTCGGCGCGGCGGACGAGCCGGTTCGTTCGGGTCGGTTTCGATGTAAGTTACGCGATTTTGCCGGTAATCGAAAACAGCTTCCGAATCGCGCACACGCTCTTTCTGCACGTCGCGTTTGACGGTTTTCAAGATGCGAAAATCTTCCGCGTCAACCGTCGAATCAATTTTCTGTAAAAAACTGTAGCGAAATAATCTCAGCACCGAACCTTTCGATTTAACTTCGGACTTTATCAGGAAATTATTTTTGTCGTCGGCTTTCGTTACCGAAAATGACAAATCCGCGATGGCAACTCCTTTGATAATTCTGCTGAATTTCCCTTCGTAGACGAGAGTTTCGCCGATTTGAAAAGGTTGTTTTTTGATTGTCTGAGCGGACGAATGCGCTGTGAAAATTAAAGCGAGAAAAAGAAAGGATGTGATAATTTTTCCAAACATAAACTTGTCTTAAAAAAAAGTTCTGACAGCTAAAATCATAATCGCAAATAGCGAACCCAAAGTTGCGCGATATTCGCGGTAACGCAAGTATAAATTAAAATCGAATTTCTCGCCCGGTTTTTTCCAGGCTGAAAATCTCGGGAAAAACATCGGAACATTTCGCGCGTATTCTTTGTAATTCGCGCCGAACGCGACCGTTAAATCTTCTGCCTCAATCCGCATCACGGGATTATAAACGCACAAAAACCAAACGCTGAAAACCAGCGCGAGCCACCAAACACTGCTCGCCAGACAAAACCCGACACCGATCAAAAAACTGCCCAAATAAAGCGGATTGCGCGTGTGGGAATAAGGTCCCGCGACGGCTAAAGTTTCGCCTTTGCGAATATGTCCCGAAGACCAGCCGCGAACGATTAAACCGATGACGGCGACGATTCCGCCGATGAGTAAAGTCAGAGGTTTCGGCTCGGCGAAAAGCAGGAAAACGACGGCAACGATGAAGCCGAACGGAACACGCAGACGCTGCAAAAACCTTTTATTTTTAGAAATCATTAATTAAATTAAGATTGAGAATTTGATTTTCCTTCTTTTTTCAAATTTTACCAAGTCTTTTTTGTATTGCGCGAAAAACGGTTTCGACCGAAATGTCCATACAAATCCAGTTTCCGCAGGTTCTGCGGTGACAATCGGTGCGGCAGTTGATGTCGGTGCGTTCGATGCAAATATCCGACGGGTTCGGGCTTCCGTTGCGCCGCCATTCGGTCGGACCGAAAATGCCGATTGTCGGCGCGGCGGCGGCAACCGCGATATGCGTCGGTCCGGTGTCACCGCCGACGTAAATCTTCGCCCGTTTAGCCAATTCGTAAAAACCTTTGAGACTTGGCTGCGCTAAAAAAACTTTGCCCGATTTGCTGCCGCGCAAAACCTTTTCGGCTAATTCCGTTTCGTTCGGCGCGGTCGCCACAATTGAAACCAAACCGTTTTCTTGCCAAAGCCGATCAGCCAAAACACCGAAATTTTCCGCGTGCCAGAGCTTTGTCACCCAACCGCCCGCCGGATTTAGAATTGCGAAATTTTCGCCTATTTCGGCGATGATTTTTTCGGCTTCGAGCCGGTGCGCGTCTTCGGTGAAAATCGGAAACTCGTAGTTTTCATTTGGCACGGATATTTTCAGAGCGTCTGCCGCCAGTTGCAGATTTTTACGAATAATATGCGTTTTCGGCTCCGCATCAATCGTTTCGTCGAGCAGAAAACGGCTTGCCGGTTCGCGCAGATTCCTGCGGGAAAAACCGTAGCGGTGTCCGGTTTTAGAGAGTTTGGCGATTGCCGCCGATTTCAGAAGTCCTTGAAAATCGAGCGCGACATCAAATTCAAACCGCCGCAGCTCGCGCCATTGCTTCGAGGCTTCGCGCAGAATTTTTCCAAAGCGTTTTCCGCCGCGCATCGCCCGCGTGTCGAGTTCGATAAGATTGTCTATCAGAGAATTCCCGCGCAAAATCTCAGCCGAACGCCGCTCGACCGCCCAGCCGATTTCCGCCTTCGGCAAAGCGCGGCGGATTGCCGCGAGAGTCGGCAGCGTATGAACGATGTCGCCGATGCTGCCGAGTTTGACTATCAGAATCCTCATTTTTTTATGGTAGACGTAAAAAATTAAAATTGAAAATCTACGGATGCCGTTTACCGAAAAATAAAGGTTGTCGCGTCAATCATTTTAAAGATATATTTAAATGTCCCACAGAAAAGTCTGGAAATTTCCATCTAAAATAAGCTATTTTGTAATTTAGAGCTTTTTTACGCTCCGGCATTTCACCGCGTGCCGCCCGAATATGAAGGAATCTACCCGTCCGCAGCGCGAATTGCGACCAGCTTTAGTTTTTTTGACCGGAGATTTACTCGCCGTTCCGATTCCGCTTGACCGCGAGGAAGTAATTCTCGGTCGTGCGCTCGAAGCCGGCGTTCGCATCAACGACAAAAATATCTCGCGCCAACACGCCAAAATCAATACGATTTACGACGGTGAAAACCAGCTCACCGAATACGTCGTGACCGATTTGAATTCGAGGAACGGCACACTTCTCAACGGTCAGCGAATTACGCACGAAAAATTGCAGAACGGCGACAAAATTTCTATCGGCGAACATATTCTTCGCTTTGAACTGCTTGACGAAATTGACCGCGAATATCACCGACAGATTCACCGGCTTCTCTCGCACGACGATTTGACCGGACTGCTTTCGAGCCGCTCGTTTTTCTCCGAACTTCGGCGCGAAACCGGACGCGCAAAAACGGAAAATCGTCAGTTTTGCGTTTTGATGATGGACGTTGATCATTTTAAAAAGGTCAACGACACTTACGGGCATTTAACGGGCAGCAAAACTTTAGAAGAAATCGGTTCCTGCATCACGCAAATTCTGAGAAGCGGCGACGCGGCAGCCAGATTCGGCGGCGAAGAATTCGCCGCTTTTTTGCTCAATGCGGAACTCTCGCAGGCATTGGTGGCGGCGGACAGAATCCGTTCCGAAATCGAAAAGCAGGAATTCAGCGTCGTGCGGCAAGGGAAATTTACCAAGGCGCACCACGTTACGATCAGCATCGGTATCGCCGCGTTTCCGACCGATTCGAGCGATCCGATTGAACTCGTCGAAATGGCTGATTCCGCGCTTTACCGCGCCAAACGCGAAGGCAGAAACCGCGTCTGTGCTTATCGTGATTTGAGCGTCGAAGACTTGAACCGTCCGCTGCCGGAACGCGAAGATTAAATTTTGCAACTTTCGCTCCTGCCGAAACGTGAAAGCAACCGTTACGCCGACTTTAGGCTTCAAAAGCAAAGCAAGCCTGTAAAATGTAAATTTTAGCGCGAAAGCCTTTTTAACTTTTCAAAATGTTTCGTGTTAAACTAACGGCTTTGCTTGACAATTACGAATTAGGAATTACGAATTACGAATCACGGAAAATCATTCCCGACAGTCGAAATCCATAATTTCCGAGTTCGTGATTTGACACCTGTAATTTGAAATTCGTAATTCGTAATTGAAACTGTGATTACAAAACTTAACCTTGCCAGCAAACCTTTTCGGAACCGGACTCTGCCGTATGTTCTCGCGCTCGTAATGCTCGCGTTTTCGGTGGCGGGTGCGCTTTTGTGTTTTGCCAATTTGCGCGAAACTACCGGACAAAACGAACTTTACAAAACGCAAATCGAGCAGATGGATGCCGAAGCCAAACGGCTCAAAGGCGAAGGCGAAAAAGTGCAGCAGCAATTATCGCCCGAACAGCGGACGCTGCTCGTCGCCGCGCATAAACTCGTCGCTAACAAAGCCTTCGGCTGGTCGCGGCTTTTTGCTGATTTGGAACAGGTTCTGCCCGGCAGCGTGAGCGCGTCGCGCATCAGCGTCGCCAATATTTACAAGGAAAACGAACGCATCAAAGCCGAACTCGAATTCAGCGTTCTCAGCCGCGATTATCAATCGGTGATGGCGATGATCGAAAATATGAATTCTTCCGGCGTTTTTCAGGCTGAACTGCGCGGGCAGGATTTGCAGAAAAGCGAACAGTTTACTTACACCGAATACACTCTGCGGCTGATTTATACGCCGGGCTACGGTTATTCGACCGCGCCGACGACCGATGTCGCCCAAACGGGAGGCAATTAAAAATGAACGAAAACAAACTCAATAAAAATAATGAGCCGGTCGAATCGGAAATTGAAAAAACCGAGATGTTCGTCAACGATTACGGCGCAACACCGTATTCGACCGTCGTTATCGAAGAGGAAAACCGCACCGTTTTATTGACCGATAAAGAAACAATCATTATCGAAAAAGAACCGGTTATTGACATCGTGCCGAAAAATCGCCCGAACAAAGTTTACGGCGGAATGTGGGGACAAACCGAAATTGCTACGGTCGGCGTCGGTATGCTGGCGATCTTGACTGTAATTTTGCTATTTATTTTTCTTGTTATGCCGGCGAAAAAAGAGCTTGAGCAAAATCGTGCCGAGCGCGACCGGCTGGAAAGAGAATTAATGACAGCGCAGTCGCGTTACGGAAATAGTCTATCCACCGAGGAAAGGGTTGCCCGACTCA
>JALYQJ010000543.1 GCA_030855875.1 Acidobacteriota bacterium | reverse complement strand
TCCGGCATATTGGTGCGTTCTCTGGCTTTTTCGACAAAAGCCGCCGCATCCGGCAGATTTATTTCGCTCAAAGAAAAATCTTCACGGATGGAAGTTTTTATCGTCGGCATTTTTACCAATTCTTTATTTGTCAGACCGTTGATGCCGTATTGATATGAATCCTGCACATTGGGATTTTGCCGATTAGGAATGCTCCACGACAGAGAGGTTTCGTAAATTATAATTTCCAATACTTTCGTGTCTGCGCCGAGTGCGTTTTTCAAAGCGTCCTGAGCTTTTTGCAATTCATCTTTGGTAATAACTTTATAATCCTTTGCCCGCGAAGTGCGCGACAAATCAACGCCGAGCAGTTTGCCTTTCGGATCGGCTGCCGCCGAAACGTCTTCGCGCGTGCCTTTAATTTCGATATACCAACGCGCATTGCCCAAACTTCCGACGGCGTTATCCGTAATGGCAAAGCCGCGCTGAAAAGTCATCCGGTATATTTCGCCGCCTTCGATGCCGGCTTGCTCGACGGCTTGACACGCAAATTCGGGAATCGCGGCAAAGTTGATCTCGTCGAACGGAAAACTGCTTTTTTCCAGATTTTCGTTCATACCGTTTAACTTCACCGGATTCGGTCCGGTAACAAAACCGGCGATGTATTTATATTCGTCGAGATTTTTCGGATTATTCGGGTCTTGCGCGTGAACTCTGAATTCATCATCGTCAATAAAAACTTCGGTGACATTAAACGATTTGCCGATTTTTTCTTTGACTGCCGCCGCCGCTTTTTGCGCGCTGTCGCCTTTGAAAAAATCGCCCTTGCCAGGCAGTAATCCGGTCAGTTTGCAGCCCAATCCGACGAAAACCAATAACGCCGCAACCGAACAATTCACAGATAAATTTTTCATAATATATGTTTCTCCGTTTTAACAGACGGCATTTGTCTGAAACTTTTTCTCAACGAAAATTCACTTTTTACATTTCCATCTGAAATGTGTCACGGCTTCAATGCTGCCGCCGCAGTTATGGCAAACGGTCGAACCCCTAAAATCGTGTTCGTCACTAAAATCCGGCGCGGAAAGATTGAGCGACACGACTGACGATAAACCGTCTGAACGTGAAAAAGCTGCCTGCGCCTGATAAATCCGCTGAATCAGAATGTCAGCCTCCGCTTCTTTGCCGTTTGGAATCGGAACGCGACAATGTTTATCAAATGTCTGATAAGTGCCTCTAACTTTTATTTTGACAAGACATTTGAACTCCAGAAAATTCAATTTGCCGGTTGCCGTATGAGCATTGAGCCGTCTTACCGACTGAAAACGCGAGTGATCTCCTTTAAATTCCCAATCAAACCAAAGCCCGTTGGTATTTATGCCGTAAATTGTAATCCGCACTTCGCCGGCGCGTGATTTAAGCGTTGACAATTCATTTTGTCGGATCAGCCAATGAATCCCGACGACGAGCGTCAGAAAACCGGCGGCGAGCAGAAAAACAAAAACTATCGCCGCCAGTATGCCGCTTATCAACGCGGCAATCATCATTACTATGATTATGGCGGCGATATAGGGAACGATTTTCTGAAAAAACCCGCCGATTTCGTCGCCGCGAACACCTTTTTCATGCTCGACAAACTCGCGCCACTCGTCCGGCGTGTAATGCCAGTGCGCTAAAACTTCCGAAGAATTCCTTTGTTCGAACATAAAGATTCAGTTTTAACCGGACGAAAACTAATAGCCTGTGAACGGAAATTCATGGCTTGGGATTTGTCTTAAAAGCGCTAAATTTTTTCGACTTTTGAGACAAAGCCCTTCTCTGCCGTAACTACGGCTTCGGCGGAACAATAAACGGCATTTTCTCCGCCTGTGTTCGGGGAATAAATACTCTTGTATCGGGGATAGCTTTGACACTTCCAAATGTTGTCAGTTGACGCTTTTGGATGATTTCCACAAATGGTATAGGTGGTCCCCACTCATAATCTATAGTTGTAATGCTAGAAGTCTGCGTTCCCATACCGCCACCATATGATTTTATAAAGTCATGCTCTATCTTATGATTGAAAGTGACGCAAACCACCCGAAAAAAGAACGGGAATATGGCGGTCTTGCGAGCAGAAATATTCTCCTCGCCTAGCAGCACACTTTCTCGCCCGCCTACCGCCATTCCAACAATAAACTTAATTCCTTCAGCTATGTCCTTGCTTACATCCGGACCATCAGGTCGAAAATCAGTTATTTGCGTGTCGAGTTGACTAAAAAAACGATGAGTAATTCGAATCGCGCTCGGGGTTTTAGGCGCTGGTGGAGCAGGGTTAAAACCGGGCGGCGGCGGCTCTGTAAATA
>JALYQJ010000233.1 GCA_030855875.1 Acidobacteriota bacterium | reverse complement strand
GGCAAAATCTTGCGCGTATCGCGATTATATTTTACCGAAGTCAGATAAAACGGACGATTCCAGCCGTCGCGCAGAGCGTTGAAATCAAAACCCGAATTTTTCCAAACAACTTTCAGTTCGTCGGGCGTGCGCGGCAAAGTTTTGTTCGCCTGCAAATGATTGTTGAGAATCACATCTAACTTATTTTGCACGGTTTTGAACCATTCAAAACGCATTTCCTTCGCCGTAAAATCGTCGTCCGTGCCAAACTTTTTATCGGCAGCGGCGGTTTTCAAAGTCAAAACCGTGCAAGCGCGGTCAGTCGTAAATTGAGCGCGAAAAGGCGAATTCCAAGCGTCCGTCAGTTCGTCAAAATTCACGCCGCTTGCCGATAATATTTGGCGCAGAGAAGTTTCATCGTTTGGAAATTCGCCGGTTTTTTCGTAATGCGTTTTCAAAATATTTTCCGTCGGCGCAAGTTTTTTCAGAAAATAATCCACGTAAATACGACTGAAATCTTCCTGATAAGAATCGCTGGCGAAAAAATTCGGTTCGTAAGTTTTACCCGCGAGCAGAAATTCCGCTGCGAGCTGCAAATCCGCGTTAATCGGCTTCGATAAATCGAGATTATCCAAATCGCGGCGCGTCAGATTTCCGAAAACGTCCGCTGTGCCGAGAAGTTTTCTGATCGCGCCGAGATTGTCGGGAAGCTGTTCCGTTCGGGCGCGTTCTTCGATTGCCTTGTCCAAAACGACAACGCCGAGCGCGGTTTCCAGCGGTTTTCCTTCGCCGTTACGAACACTAAAAGAAATTTTCGCGTCCTCATTCGGGCGATAAACCGTTTTCAGCGATTTGAGATTGAAATTCAGATTTTCGGGCGCGGGGAAAATTATCGTTTTTGAATGAACGACAGAATTGTAATGATGCCGTTCGGCAGGCAAATACGCCGCAATCGTCAATTCGCCTTTGAAATCGGGCTGAAACGGAATTTGAACGCGGGCGCGTCCGTCGCCGTCGGGTTTGACTCTTTTTGAATAAACGACGCTCGAATTTTTCAGCACTTCGACAAAAACGATTTGTTCGGTTTCAGTCGAAAAAATCTTCGCTTCGATTGATTCGTTCGGCGTATAAATCGTTTTGTCGGTCGCCACGCGAATCTGTTTTTCTTCTTCGTCAACGTAAATATTGTCGGCGTAAACGCCCCGACCGCCTTTTTTATCGTCGGCGAAAATCCGAAAATCGAATTGATTTTTCGTATCGGGAAAAGGCTTTTCGGGAATGCGAATTTCAAACGTGCTTGCGCCGTAGGAATTAGTTTTCGCTTCGGCAATTTTGTTTTCGCCGCCGCTTGCGCCCGGATAATTGCCTTCGATTTTTAGCTGACAACGCGCCGGAGTTCCGTCGGCGTAAAATGTCGAAACGTAAAATTTAAACGGAATTCTCGGATTTGCGTCCGCCGCTTGACGAATAAAATAAACGTGAATCGGTTCTTTTGAAAGGCGAACGTCAAAGCGTTTCTGCTCGGTGCGGTTCGTCGAAAGATCGGTAAAATACGCGGCGAATTTCACATCCGCAAATCGTTTCCACTCGTCATTTTGCAAATCCTTTTGCGCTTCCGATAAATCAACGCGGACAATAAATTTTCCTTTCGCGTCGGTTTCGCCTTGGGCGGTTTCGCCCGCGTCAATTTCGTATTCCTGCTTTTCGTAATTCCAAAGACGCTGCTTTTCCCGCACGATTTTAATTTTGCCTTTCGTCACGGGTTTGCCGAAAAGGTAATCGGCGTTAACAGTAATTTCCGCCGTCGTTTGTTCGGGCAGGTAAAAAGGTTTGTCAATTTCGGTTTTGACCGTGAAATTCGGCAAATCGTAACGCGAAACTTTGAATTCCGTCGCGCCGATTGTGTCGTCGTCGCCGTCAATTTCGATTTTATAAGTGCCGAGTTTAAAGTTTTCTGGAATCTGCCATTCGATATTCACAACGCCGAAGCGCGAAGTTTTTGCTGTTCCTTCATAAATTGTTTCGCCCGCTTCGTCCGTTATTTCAAATTCAAGTTTCTTGTCTGCGAGCGGACGTTTGAGCGCGTTTAAATAAAGTCCGCGCACGAAAAGTTTCTGCGCCGGCTGATAAATTGGTTTGTCGGTATTGAGATAAACAAATGCTTCTTCGGAAACTTCCAAATCTTCTTTCGCCTCGCGCGTAATTCCGTTTTTCGCACCGCCGATTTTGATGTAGGTGCAGCAATCGTCAATCTTCGCGCCGACGGGAATACGAAAATCGAGCGTCGCAAAACCGTCGCCGTTTGTTACGCCTTTCGCTTTAATTTCTATTTCGTCCGGTCTTTCTTCGCCGTCGTCGTTATCCAAATCGAGTTCGATTTTACCCGCGATTTCGACGTTTTTGACCGGCTTTTTCGTAAACGGATGAACGGCGAGAACGTGAGCGCGGACTTTCATTCCGGCGAAAATCTTTTCCGGCGCGGAGATTTGCAGATCGAAAACTTCGGGCATAATTTCCGAAAGCGAAACGATGTCGGAGATCGAGTTCGTCGAATTTTCCGGCGAAATCGTGTAGCGAAGCCGCTTCCAAAGCAGATTTTCCGCATCTTCTTTTTGACTAAACTCAACCGGAATTTGCAAAATTTGCCGCCCGCGTTTTATCGTCTGTCTGGTTTCGCTGCTTGCGATAATCGAATCGTCCGCGCCGAGAATTTCGAGTTTCGCCTGCGCGGTAAAACTCTGCGCCGAATTTTCGATTGTCAAAGCGGTTTGCAGCCGGTTATCAACGAAATCGGCTTTCGTCTGCGTTTCGTCAATTTTCAAAAAGACTTGCGCTTGGATTGCCGAAACGAAAAAAAGACACACCACGACCGTAAGGAATAATTTTCCTTTCATACACTTTAAACTCCGGTATTTATTAAGTTTTATGAAGTTTTGAAACTTAAGCCGTGTGATGCGGCGAGTTTTTTGATTGGTTGCTTTGACCGGGAAAAGAATGCGTTCAGCCGCCGACACAAAGTTTTGAGAATTGAAAATATACAAAAAAAGACGCTTATCTGCTAAACTCACAAAACCGCTGCATTGACGTTCGTTTGGCAAATCAGACAAATTCCGCTAACTTGTCAAAGCACAAAAGATTTACGACTTTCAATCCAAATACAAAAGGTGAAACTAAAAAATGAGCGAAAACGATAAATACCCGAAAACTTCCGCGCCCGACGAATACGAACGCGAACTCGAAACCGATTTGGATGATAAAACGCCCGACGCGCCGAAAGGTTTAGCCTTGCATACGAAAATTTTGATCGGTCTTCTCGTCGGCGTTATCGGCGGAATTGCGGTCAATCAAATTGGCAAATCGAGCGGCGCGAATTTCGTCGGCTGGATTGACTGGACGATTAAAAATTTTACCGAACCAATCGGGCAGTTATTTTTAAATCTTCTGCTGATGATCGTCGTGCCGCTCGTGTTTTCTTCTTTGGTTGTCGGTGTCGCGGGAATCGGCGATATTCGCAAATTGGGGCGCATCGGTATGAAATCGTTCGCTTATTGTTTGATTATTTCGGCAATTTCCGTCGTCATCGGGTTGGGTTTAGCCAATACGATTCGACCGGGCGAGCGAATTGATCCGGTCGTCGCCGAGCAGATGAAAACGCAATTCGGCGGCGATGCGAGCAAAAGGGTCGAAGATCAGAAAAAGACGGAAGCTGCCAATACTGATTCGGCTTTAATGCAGGTCGTCAAAACAATCGTGCCGAAAAACGTCTTTAGCTCAATCGCGGGCGAAAATCCGAATATGCTGCATTTGATGTTTTTCGCGCTGATTATCGGCGTGGCGATTACGCTTTTACCGGGAACGATTTCCGCGCCGTTCGTGCGCGGAATGGGCGCGTTGTTCGAGATAACTTCAAAGATTATTGACATTATTATGAAGTTTGCGCCGTATGCTGTCGCGTGTCTGATTTTTACCAATATGGCGCGGTTCGGCATTGATCTGCTCGGCGCACTCGGCTGGTTTGTCGCTACCGTATTAATCGGACTTTCGCTGCAAATGTTCGGCGTTTATTCGCTCTCGGTCTGGCTTCTGTCGAAAATCAATCCGCTCGATTTTTTCCGCCGCGTGCGGACGGTTATCGTTACCGCTTTTTCGACTTCTTCATCAAACGCAACCTTGCCGACGGCTTTGAAAGTTTCCGAAGAAAATCTCGGCGTTCCGGCGCACATTAACAGTTTCGTATTGACCGTCGGCGCGACCGCGAATCAAAACGGCACGGCTCTTTACGAAGGCGTGACGGTTTTATTTCTCGCCCAACTCGCGGGCATCGAACTGAGTTTCGCCACGCAGTTAATGGTCGTTTATATGGCGATTCTCGGCGGTGTCGGAACCGCCGGAGTGCCGTCGGGTTCAATTCCGTTTATCATCGGAATTCTGGCAATGATCGGCGTTAATCCCGCGCTGATTGCGATTATTTTAGGCGTTGACCGAATTCTTGATATGTGCCGCACGACTCTAAACGTCGTCGGCGATTTGACGGCGGCGACTTTCGTCGCTCGTTCTGAAGGTTTTGAACTTTTGCGCGATACGAAAAATGTTTGAAGTCGGGCTGAAATCGGTTAAAATTCTTACGCGGAAAAATTTATGATTAACGTCCAGACACAACCACAGCCGCGCCGACTTCGTTTTACGGTTGACGAGTATTACAAGATGATTGAACTCGGAATGCTCGGAGATCATGAGAAAGCCGAAATTCCCGAAGTCTGGATCGTCAATCTGCCGAATGATCTCGTTGAAGTTCACACTAAACCAAGCGTCGGGTTATACCGATTTGTTAAAATTTTTAAGCGCGGCGAAATCGTGAAATCCGAAGTATTGCCGGAGTTGAGTCTTTCGGTTGATAAAATTTTAGGATAGAACAAGGAGGATTTGCAGAATGTTTCCAATCGGCGACGACAACAGCGACCGAACGATTACACCGTTTGTTAATTATCTCTTTATTGCAGTAAACATTCTGGTCTTCGTGCTTTTGCAGCAAATCGGCGCGAACGATTCATTCAGTTACGCTTTTTCACTCGTGCCTCGGGAAATTACAACGGGCGTTGACATTACCGGCGCAGTGGCGGTGCGCGATTCGCTCGGAAACGTCGGACAGGTTCCGCATTACGCGACACCGCTGCCGGTATATTTCAATTTTTTAAGCTCGATGTTTATGCACGGCGGTTTTATGCACATTTTCGGCAATATGCTGTTTTTGTGGGTGTTCGGCGACAATCTGGAAAATATGCTCGGACACATTCGCTTCGCCGCATTTTATATCGCAACGGGAATCGCCGCTGCCGCCGCGCAAATAGTGATGGATACCGATTCGGTGATTCCGATGCTCGGAGCGTCAGGCGCGATTTCCGGGGTTCTCGGCGGTTATATTCTGATGTTTCCGCGCCGCCGCGTTCGCGCTCTGATTTTTAGTTTTCTCACGGAAGTTCCGGCGTTCGTCGCCGTCGGCATCTGGATTGTTTATCAACTTATCGCCGGTTATATGACTCCGGCGGGAACGGGCGGAGTCGCTTACGCCGCGCATATCGGCGGATTTGTCGCGGGGTTGATTTTGATCAACCTGTTTGCGATTGGCAAACAAAAACCGATACTTAAAACCGGAAGTTCCTAAGTTTGTAAACGCCGACGGAAATTCGTTCGGCAAAGTCTTCTTCGACCAATGCGCGGTTGGCTAATCCTGCTTCTTTACGCGAAAAACCGAGAGCTTTTGCCAGTTCGCCCCGATACGTCATTCCGCCCATTTGCAAAAATGCGCGGGCAATTTCCTTAACGGCATCTTCGCGCGGTATTTTTTTTGACAACTCTTTCGGAAAACGCGCTTCCGCCAAAGTCCAGATATACGTAAATTTAGGCTTATATAGAACTTCCTGCGGAATCACTTTCATACATTTTTGCAATTTGTCCAACGCTTTCGTCAATCTCGGGCGGGTTGCAATTTCCGCCTCGGCGCGTAAATCCGAAGTTCCCATTTCCCATTCTTTGCGTAATACTTTCAAAATCTTGTTCGCGCTTTCCGATAAAACCTTCTCTTCCCGATTTTTCGGAACGCCCCAAACAGCGTTGAAATATGGAAGCAATCTTGGCGCGACGAACATTGCGCGGCTTTTTATTAATTTGCCGTAATAAACCTTGCCGCGCATCATTACTTCGTCTTTGAGCGTCCACGCCAGACTCATCTCGTAATCCTTCTGCACATTTTTCGGCGAATAAGCGTCGCGCCTACCGCAAACGGCGATGTAAATGCTCGGCAGATTCGTGCGCGAATCGGTCAAAGCCAGGCAAAAACCCAAATCTTCGACTAGATTTTCGACTTCGACCGCCGTTTCGATTTTTGTAATTTCCTCGCGCCGCCATTTCCGGTCACGGAATTGTTCGATTTCTTCGGGAAGTAAACTCATAACGAAATTAACAAACTATTATCAGATTTGAATATAGATTAAAGAAACTTAATGAAAAAATGAATTTGCAAAACAAAAAAGAGGAACGAAATCTCGTTCCTCTTTTACTTTGGATTTTCTCTTGATTTCTCGCTTTAACGAAGCGGCGAAGAAGCCTGCACCGTTATTGACGAGCCTTTTTTTAACTCCAAATCTTCTTTGCCTTGCACGATAACCGAACCCGCGCCCGCGCTGCCGCCGATGATCGCGCCGATTGCCGCGCCTTTTCCGCCGCCCGCGATTGCGCCGATTAATGCGCCTAACCCTGCGCCGATGCCGCCGCGTTTGACGGTTTCGTTTGTTTGATTGTCGCCTTTCGCCGCGCCTTCCGCGTCAACTTTGACGGTTTTTCCGTTCTGGTCGGTGACCGATTGCAGAAATCCGGCGAAATCGTAAGTCTGACCGTTTCGCAGGGTGATTCGCTCAAAGTTAAAGGTTGCGTTCGAGCGACCGGAAACTTTACCCGAACGGGTCAAGCCGGAAATATAACCTTCGACGGTCGCGCCGCGAAATTCGTTCGGAGATTGAACGGTCATCCGAAAACGGTCGTTGTTTTGCGAAACTTTCGTATTGATTTCATTATCGAGAATTCCGGTGACGATGGTTCCGTTCGGCACGATGTAATCGCCGCGCCGCGCGGTCGAAGTCGTCGGGTAATTGTTCGGATAACTGTTCGGCGCATTGTTTTGCGAATTGTTTCCGTTGGCGCGGTCGTTTTGGTCGCTGCTCGAATATGTTCCGTCATCGGCAGGATAATTTCCTGCCTGATTTGCGTTTTGATTACTGTTAATTCCGAGCCGCGCGATTGCGTCGGTTTTTTCATAAACGCTGTCAACAAAAAGCGTTTCGCTCAAATATTCGGTCGTGATGCGGCGCGTCACTTTCATATTTCTGCCGCCGTCGGTCGCGGCGAAAGTGACGGTATAATCGGTATTGCCGCCGATGCTCGAAACGGTTAATTCCTGCCCGCGCAGAGCGGCGCGAACGCGGATCGTTCCGTCGTTTCCGTTTTCGGTTCGGGTCGTTCCGTCGGCGACGAAGGAAATCGGCGCGGATTTTGAAGACGCAATGATTACCCGGTTGCCGCGAATATCAATCGCAATTTGTTCGGGCGCGTCGAGTTTTTCCTCTAAATCGCGCCGCGCCGAATCGTTTTCGACTTTGCTGCCCGCGATGATGTCGCTCATATTTTCGCTTCTTGCTGCGTCGAGCCGGTAAGTTCCGGTTAAGCCGGAACTTGTCGCAGTGTTTCGATTTGTCGGGTAATTATTTGCCGGATAATCGTTTCCGTTTGTCGTCGGGTAATTATTCGGATAACGGTCGTTATCGTTATTTGCCGAGCCGGAATTTCCGCCGTTCCAATTTCCGGTCGCGTTATATTTGGCGGCGAGCCGGTCGAGCAGTGTGCGAACGCCCGACCATTCGTTTTCAACTCGTCGGTTTTGCGGATTTGAGGTCAAATAATCGTTGACGTTTCGCGCCGCGTCGAGAATCCGCGAAACGTCGTCGCGGTTTTCGCGCCGGCGGTCGAGATTCGTTTCAAATTCGTTGATTCTACTGCCCAGATCGCGTAGATCGTTTTCGATTTCGGCGATTTCGTCCGTGTCGCCCGAATTGTTTTTAACTTGAAACGTCAAGTTATATTGAAAATCATCAATTTTCGACCGTAAATTTCGCACAATATCGCGCACTTCGCGCTCGCTGCGTCTGTTTTGCGCGTTCGATTCTCCGGCAATCCCCAAAATCACTAAACCGATAACGAAATAACCTGTAAACACATTTCTCAATCTGCTCATTTTAATCTCCTTCTTGAACTCAACGCGGGAAACTCAAACTTTCTGTCTGCGTTCCGGTTTGAAGCAGTTTTGATGCCAAAAGGTTGTTTGGCGCGAAATGTTTGGATGAATAATGACAAATCTGTGTTAGAATCGGCAAATTCACGCTCGAAAGAGCGTCTGCAAAAAGGTTTCTTCCAATATTTTTCCAATGGCGAACAACAATTATAAAGCGACGATTAAACACGCGGGCGATGAATTTTTCATCGGCATAACTCCGGGCGGACACTCGCAAATCATTGATACGAACGGAGAAAGGAACTCGGCGGCGACTCCGATGGAGATGCTTCTGATCGCGGTCGGAGCCTGCACGGCGGTTGACGTGATTTCGATTCTGCAAAAAAAACGACAGGACGTAACCGATTATAAAGTCGAAGTCACCGGCGAGAGGCGCGAAGAACTGCCCCGCGCTTTCGTTAAATTTCACGTTCACCATATCGTATACGGACGCAACATTTCGGAGCAGGCGGTCGCGCAGGCGATTGAGCTTTCCGATACGAAATACTGTTCGGTTGCTGCGACCGTCCGCCCGACGGCGGAAATTCAGACGAGCTTTGAAATCGTCGAAGTTTCAAAATAAAACCAAAACAGGATTTAGAAGCAAATTTTAAAACAATATGTTTTCAGCAAAAACTACGATTAGGCGAATCGCGCTCGCGGCGGCTTTCGCGTGTTTAATTTTCACGAGCGCGAGTTACGCGCAAAGCGCGTCCGCGCCGGAGAAGGCAGCGAAGGATTTTTACAAATGGTATCTGCACGAATTAAACGCCGACAGATTTCCGATCAGCAACCAAAAACCGCAGATGCTCAAAATGATTTCCCGGCGATTGGGCAAGTGGATTTATTCAAAAGCCTACGAAGAATACGGGGCGGATTATTTTATTGACGCGCAGGACTGGGACGAAAACTGGGAAAACGGAATCAAAACTTCAAAAGCCGCCGTTAAAGGAAATACGGCGACGCTGAAGGTGAATTTTATTTCAAAACAGGAAGGTTTCGGCAATTATGCGTTAAACGTAAAGTTGGTAAAGGAAACCGGAGTATGGAAAATTGACCGCGTTAGCAGCGGAAAATAAGCAGCATCATTCAAAGAGAAAAAATATGAAAAATAAATTGATAATTTTTTCGCTGATCGTATTGTCAGTCGCCAATGTTTTCGCGCAGGACGCGATGAAAAAATGGCAGAATTTCGATTATGCCAAACAAAAAATCAAACCGACTGAACTCGCCAAACTCGATCACGAACAACTTCAGCTCGTTCGCGGCGTAGTTTTCGGCAAACGCGGGCGCGTTTTTAAGGAAAAGGAAATTCAAGCCTTTTTGGAAAAACAATTGTGGTATAAACCGAAAGCGAGTTTCAGCAACGCGGTTTTAACTAAAATCGAGCGCGATAATCTGGATTTGATTCGTCTGGCGGAAGCCGAACGTCACGATATTGTCGAACCCGGAGATTTGCGTCTGTGGCAAACCAAAATAATTCCCGAAGACAAAATTTATTCGGAAACCGCCGCCGGCTGGCGCATTCTGATCGCCGAAGTCGAAGCGATTCACGGCAAGCGTTTTGATGATGAACCGTGGCTGCAAAAATATTTTGAAGAACGCTATTGGTATAAATCGAATGCTGGATATTCGTCGTCAGTTTTGAGCGCGACTGAGCGAAAAAATCTGGAAAATCTGCTTGCCAAACACAGCGAAAATAAAAGCGGTGCCGTATCGCTCGGCGATATGGACAAATTTCAGGAAGCACCGTTGACCGAAGAACTCTTGAAAGGTTTATCACTCAACGATTTGCGTCTGATTCGCAACGAGTTTTGGGCGCGTCGCGGACGCAAATTCGTCACGCCCGGATTTCGCCAGTATTTTGAATGGCGCGATTGGTATAAGCCTCTGAAAGATCAGTCGAAGGTAAAGCTCGGCGCGACGGAAGAGCAAAACGTCAAACTGATCGAAACAGTCGAAGCGAAAATGCGCGAAAAAATCGCGCTCGAGCCGATCACCGAAGAAATGGTCAGCGGTTTGTTCGTCGAAGACTTGCGCGTTTTGCGAAACGAAATCTATGCGCGCCGCGGTCGCGTTTTCAAAGATGCCGGGCTGCAAAAATATTTCATAACGCAAGCCTGGTATCAGCCGAACCCGGAATTTAAAGACGAAAACCTGACCGAAATCGAAGTTAAAAATCTCGCTGTCATCCGCGAAGCCGAGCTGAACTCGATCAGCAAATTCTCGGAAGTCGAAGGCTGATAAAGCCGAAATTCGAGTTTCGCGTGTCGAAACTCTCGAAATCAATTTCAAATAGAAAAAGCGGATTGCCGGATATAAAGTTAAAATATCTATCCGGCAATCCGTTTTTCATCACAATTCCTGCCGCACTTTTTTTGATTTTTCCTCGCCGCATCCCGCATTCTTGACACTTTCGCCGTAAGCAATTAGTATTTATAGTTTCGGCTTTACTGCCAGAACTGTATCTATATGTTTGAGTCGCTGTCGGACAAATTAAAAAGCACGCTGAAAAACCTGCGCGGTGAAGGCAAACTCACGCCCGAACACGTTGATGTTGCTCTGCGCGAGATTCGGATGGCTCTGCTCGAAGCCGACGTAAATTATAAAGTTGCGAAGGATTTTGTTGAAGCAGTTCGCGTTAAAGCGGAAGGACAGGAAGTTTGGCAAGACCTGAAACCGCACGAACAGGTCGTTAAAATCGTTTATGACGAGCTTTCCGAACTGATGGGCGGAACTTCTTCGCGGCTCGTTTTTACGAAAGCGATTCCGAATGTCGTGATGGTCGTCGGGCTTCAGGGTTCGGGTAAAACCACTTCGACCGGAAAAATCTCGCGTTGGCTCAAAGATAATCAGGAACGTAAACCGCTTTTGGTTTCGGTTGACGTTTATCGTCCGGCGGCGCGTGAACAGTTGAGAGTTGTCGGCGGTGCGGTCGGCGTTCAGGTTTATCAGGACAAGGAAACGAACGATCCGATGACGCTCGTGCGCGGCGCGATGAAGCACGCGCAGGAGATGGGTTTCGACACCTTGATGATTGACACGGCGGGTCGTCTGCATATTGACGACGATCTGATGGTCGAACTCGAACAGATCAAAGCCGAAACGCGCCCGGTCGAAGTCCTTTTCGTCGCCGACGCGATGACCGGACAGGACGCGGTTCGTTCCGCCGAAGAATTTCATAAAAGAGTCGGAATCACCGGCGTAATTTTGACAAAAATGGACGGCGATGCCCGCGGCGGCGCGGCTTTGTCCATCAAACAGGTGATCGGTCAGCCGGTAAAATTCGTCGGTGTCGGCGAGAAATACGACGCAATCGAGCCGTTTTATCCTGACCGAATCGCGCAGAGAATTCTTGGAATGGGCGATGTTTTATCGCTCATCGAAGAAGTTCAAGGGAAAATCAGCGAAGACGAAGCGCAGAAACAGCTCGAAAAAATGACGAGCAATCAGTTTACGCTCGAAGATTTTCGCAATCAGCTCGGACAATTCAAAAAGCTCGGCTCGATGTCGAAGTTGATGAAAATGCTGCCGGAACAAATGACCGGCGGTTTGCAGATTACGGATGAACAATCGGTCGAGGTCGAAGCGCAGATGAAGCGCACCGAAGCGATTATTGATTCGATGACCAAAGGCGAGCGGCAAAACCACAAAATCATTGACGCGAGCCGCAAAACCCGTATCGCCAAAGGCTCGGGAATGACGATCTCCGATGTCAACGGCTTGCTCCGCCAATACGAACAGATGAAGAAAATGATGTCGCAGATGAATCGCGGCGGCGGACTTTTCTCGAAACTCGCCGGCAAAGCGATGGGCGGTTTGGGCGGCGGACTCGGCGGCTTGATGGGCGGCGGAATGAACGGACTCAGCGGAATGTTCGGCGGCGGCGAAAGTGAAACGGAAGATTTTGATAATAATTACGACGAAACGAAAGATTCGTTGACGAAAAAATTAAAGAAGAAGAAAAGACACAAAAAACGCAAATGAGTAGAGAGTAGAAAGTAGAAAGTAGAGAATCAGCCGATTTTTTACTCTCTACTCTCTACTTTCTACTCTCTACTCAGGAGAATTATGTTAGCAATCAGTTTAATGAGAATGGGCGCAAAGGGAAAACCTTTTTATCGCCTCGTGGTCAAGGAAAAACGCAGCAAACGTGACGGGAAATATCTCGAGAACGTCGGCACATACAATCCGATGGTCAATCCGGCGGAAGTCAATCTGAAACACGACCGTGTTCAGTATTGGATTTCAGTCGGAGCGCAGCCGACGGAAACCGTGGCGAGTTTGATAAAAAACAATCCGGCGCAGGAAAGTGAGCAGTCAGCAGTCAGCAGTGAGCAGTAATGATCGGCAAGTCGGTTTTTCTGCTTACCAATAACTGTTTACTATTGAGATTATGAATAAGGCTGTCGAAAAAATCGTTAAATCTCTGGTCGGCAATGCCGATGCGGTCGAAGTTTCGGAAAAATCCGACGGGCGTTCGACTGTTTTTCAGGTTCGTGTCGGTGAAGGCGATATGGGCAGAATCATCGGACGCGAAGGTCGCACCGTAAAAGCGATTCGCAGTCTGCTTTTCTATGCCGGGCAAAAACACGGCAAACGGTTTACACTCGATATTGTCGAATAAGTTTTATAGTTTTTCAGGCAGTTGCAGGAAGTTTCCGGTTTAAAGTTTCCAGATAGTGCCGGAAAGTTTGGAGAATCCGATTTAACTTTCTGCCAACTTCCTGAAAACTATCCGTAACTTTCTGTAAACTTTCCCGTGGAAGATTTCGTCGCAATTGCCAAAATCGTCAAAGTTCGCGGGCTTCGCGGCGAGCTGGTTGCCGACGTTTTGACTGACTTTCCCGAACGCTTTGATGATTTAGAGAAAGTTCACGCGGTTAGCGGCGACGGCAAAGTTTCGGAACTTATAATCGAAAAATTCTGGTTTCAAAAGGGAAGAATTATTTTGAAGTTTGCCGGTTTCGATTCAATAGAGGCTGCCGAAACTTTGCGTAATTACGAAATTTGCGTTCCCGAATCCGAAGCCGTCGCGCTCGAAGACGACGAGTTTTTCGATTGGGAACTCGAAGATTGCGCGGTCGAAACCGTCGAAGGCGAAAAAATCGGTCTGGTTAAAGAAGTGATGCGAACCGGCGGAACGGAAATTCTCGTCGTGCAAAACGGTGAAAAAGAGTTTCTGATTCCTTTCGCCGAAACGATCTGCACCGAAGTTGATGTCGAGAACAAATTGATAAAGGTTGACGCGCCGGAAGGCTTGCTGGAATTTTAGGTTTTGAATCAGAAAATCCAAAATCCAAAATCTAAAATCCAAAATGCGTATTGATGTTTTAACGATTTTCCCCGAATTTTTTCGAGAAGTTTTTGATTTTGGAATAATTCGCCGCGCAAAACTGGCGAATATCGTCGAGATAAATATCCGCGACATCCGCGAATTCAGCGACGACAAACATAAAAGAGTTGACGACCGACCGTTCGGCGGCGGCGACGGAATGGTTCTTAAACCGGAACCGATTTTTGCCGCGATTGAAAATTTAACCGGAACACGGACGCGCGTAGATTACCCGCACGGCACGAAAGTCGTTTTGCTTTCGCCGCAGGGAAGCGTTTTTAAGCAGGAAACGGCGAGAGAATTTGCCGAAAATGCTTCGCACATTATTTTAATCTGCGGGCGTTACGAAGGCGTTGACGAGCGCGTCAACGATGCACTCGTAACCGACGAAATTTCAATCGGCGATTATGTTTTGTCGGGCGGCGAACCGGCGGCGATTATTTTGGCTGACGCGATTGTCAGGCTTTTGCCGGACGCTCTCGGAAGCGAAACGTCAGCCGAAAACGATTCTTTTTCCGACGGAATTTTAGATTGTCCGCATTACACGCGCCCGGCGGATTTTCTCGGAATGAAGGTGCCTGATGTTCTCTTAAATGGAAATCACGCCGAAATCGAAAAATGGCGCAGGGAAAAAGCGTTGGAAAAAACGCGCGAGTTTAGAAAAGATTTACTAAAAAGTTAAATAGAAAAAAGGAGAATAGCTGAAAGTGAATAGTTCGAGGTTTTCATAGTAAAACTTTTAACAGTCACCTCTCGCTGAAAATAATATGAATCGTTTAGACAGCATTGAACAACTACAAATAAGAGATAATATTCCGGCTTTTCAATCGGGCGATACCGTCAAGGTTCACGTCCGCATTAAAGAAGGCAACAAAGAGCGTTTGCAGATTTTTGAAGGCGTTGTTATCGCCCGCAAACACGGCGGCGTGCGCGAAACGATGACGGTCAGAAAAGTGAGCTTCGGCGTTGGAGTCGAGCGCATTTTTCCGATTAACGCAACCGTCATTGACCACATTGACGTTGTGCGGCGCGGTAAAGTCCGTCGCGCAAAACTCTATTATTTGCGTAACTTACGCGGCAAAGCGGCTCGTATCAAAGAACTCGATACGCGCAACAAGGATGCGGCGAGAGCGGCTGCGAAAAAGTAGTATTTTTTTATTTCAATAGGACGCGGATAAACGCGGATTCAGCGGATTCTCACGGATTTATTTTCTAATAATTTGTGTTGATCCGCTTCATTCCGGGTTTGTCCGCGTATTGTTTTATATGACAATCGGAATAGATTTTGAAAATCAGGCGTTTGCCGAAGGATTTCGTTTCATTGCCGGAGTTGATGAAGTCGGACGCGGTTGTCTGGCGGGCGCGGTTGTCGCCGCCGCCGTCATTCTGGATTTGTCGAAGCCGCTTCCCGAATTTTTGAACGATTCAAAAAAACTTTCGGAAAAAAAGCGTTTGCTGATTGATCGTGAAATCCGCGAAAACGCCGTCGCTTTCTCAATCGCGCAAGTCGAAGCCGAAGAAATTGACCGGATAAATATTCTGCAGGCGACCAAAAAAGCGATGCGTCTGGCAATCGAAAACCTCCAGCCGAAAGCCGATTTTCTGCTGATTGACGCACTTCAGTTAAAAGAAATCTCCACGCCGCAAAAAGCCATCATTAAAGGCGATGCGATTTCCGCTTCCATCGCCGCCGCTTCGATTATCGCCAAAACTTACCGCGACAATTTAATGCGCGAATTGGATGCAATTTATCCCGAATACAATTTCGCCAAGCACGTCGGTTACGGCACAAAAGCTCATTTCGACGCACTCCGGCAGCACGGCGCGTGTCCGCTTCACCGCAAAAGTTTCCGCGGCGTGATTTAACATCGCAAAAACAAATAAAAAATAGCCACAAAAAGGCACAAAAAATGAAGAAAAATCTTTTTTGTGTTTTCTGTGATTTTTTGTGGCAATTTTTTTTGCCGATATGAAATAAGCGAATTAAAATTCGATCCAATCGGTCGGTTCTTTATGATGTGAAAGCGTGATGCGCGTGTCGCATTTGAAAAGTTCGGGGCGCATTTGCAGAGCAGATTCCGCCATCAGACGCGCCAGATGCGGTTCGTTGGCGCGTTGGGAAAGATGCGCGAGAACTATGTGCTGCGCCGCGCCGTCGTATTCTTCGATCAGCCAATCGGATAAATCTTCGTTGGAAAGATGTCCGGTGCGCGACAAAATTCGCTGCTTCAAATCCCAACTGTAAAGCGGACAGGTTTTGAGCATATCGCGGCTGTGATTAGATTCGATGACGATGGCGTGACAGCCGCGCAGTTTTTCCCTAATCAGCGTCGTCATACAACCCAAATCCATCAGAGTCGCCACGCGAACGCCTTTGTTTTTAGCGATGAAACCGAAGTTGTCCGCCGCATCGTGCGGAACGGAAAAAGGCTCGAAATCAATATCGCCGATGCGAAATTCGCGGCTCGATTCGATTTTTTCTATGCGGTTTTTTAATGCGTCGCGCCGTTTCACCGCTTCGCTTTCTATGTTTTGAACACCGCGCAGCGTCGAATAATAAGAATTTTCCGTCGCTTCCGAAATAAAAACCTGACAATCAACTGATTTCAAAAAAACGCGCAAACCGCCCGCGTGATCGCTGTGTTCGTGCGTGACGAGAATCGCGTCGAGATCGGCGCAGTCAACGCCGACCAACGCCATCCGGCGCAGAGTTTCCTTCGCGCTCAAACCGACATCTACCAGAATTTTCGTTTTTTCCGTGCAGATCAGAACGGCGTTGCCCGTCGAACCGCTGCCGAGAACAGTAATCTTCATTTTTATCTACCGTGAGCGCGAATAAACGCTCCGATTAAATTCACTCTTGAATAAGGCGAAGCATTTTTCATCGCCTTTCGGCGACAGTGCGGACAGGGATGTCCGCGCTCCGACTTTGCTCCGACTTTATTTTTTTTCTTCAATTTTCGGGCGCAGAACACTTCCGATGACGCGCGTGATTAAACGGTTAGGCGCGAATGTTCCGAGAACCGTGCCGACGTAATTCGTCCAGCCGGAAATGATTGAAGCCTATCCGCGTTTGACCGCGCTGAGAGCCGTTTCAACTACTACTTCGGGCGACTGCATTCCTTTGACCTGCAAAGGTTTTGCGTCGGCGACTTTGAAGAAATCGGCGTCCGTCGGTCCCGGACAAAGTGCGGTGACGGTGATGTTAAACCGGCGGTTTTCCTCGGCGACCGCTTCGGAAAACGAACGGACAAACGCTTTTGTCGCGGCATAAGTCGCCATAAACGGAATCGGCTGAAAACCGGCGGTAGAGGCAACATTGATAATCGTTCCGTTTTTGCGCTCGCGCATCGGTTTTAAATAACGATGCGTTAAGGCGACCAAAACCGAAACATTGAGGTTTATCATTTCGCTTTCGCGTTTCAAATCCAAATCAGCAAAATCGCCCATCGAACCGAATCCGGCATTATTTATCAGCCATTCGATTTCCATTTCGTGCTTTTCGGTTTCCTCAAAAAGCCTTCGGTCGGCTTCAAATTCGTTTAAATCAATTGCAATGTAACGCGCCGTAATTTTGTGCTTGAGCATCAATTCATCGCACAAATCGCGGAGTTTTTTTTCGGTTCGCGCGACGAGAATTAAATTATGCCCGTCCGCCGCCAGCCGCCGTGCGAACACTTCACCGATTCCGCCGGACGCTCCGGTGATGAGTGTAACTTTCATAAAGTTTATTTACTGCAACTCAATAAACTTATTATACGCAAATCTTATAAATATAAAACTTTCGTTTTTTGACAAAATATGAGGTAACAGTATTTGATGATAACAAAAAAGCAATCCATTGAATATCTGTTAAGCACACCAATCAATTACGCTTGCACGAATCCGGCGAAACATCTGGAAGGAGTTCGCCACGATTCGATAAGTAGTGTATTGAGTAATTCGCGTTTTACGCCGCGTGACTTGTGGGAATTGGTCAAAGACCGGACAGATGAGCGGCGAAGAAGCGTTTTTGTTAGTGGACGATTCGGTAACAGGATAAGCGTTATGCTTATTCGATAGAGTTGGTCAAACGCCAATGCAGCGACAACGAACACGGCTTGGTGAATTTGTTTCATTCGACGGGATTGGAAGGCAGAACGTATTCAGCCGTTCGCAACGCGCTCGCCAAATGATCGTGCGCGAGTAAATTGTTTGTTCGTGTTTTTGATAATTGCCCGTGCCGAAAAGCAGAGTTTCCCAAAAATCGCCGATGATGGGCAAATGATGTTTCAAATCGAGTTTGGCAATCTGGAAAATATAGCCGATTGTTTCGTCGGTCATCGCCCGCGCGTAAAAACGATTCATCAAATCGTCAATATCGGCGCGTGTTTCAATATCTTTTTTATCGGTCATTTTTTAGGCTTCCTTAAATTTCGTGACTAAAATATGAATTTCCGGTTCGGCGGCGACTTCGTGTTCGATTCCGCCTTCCAGCGTTATCAATGTTCCGGCGACGAGTTTTTGTGCTTCTTCCAAATCTTTTCCGGCGCGAAATGTGCCGTTTCCCGCCAGACAAAAAACCGTTATCGGCTCGTTCGCTTTATGTTTCGCCAAAAATTCATTGTTATGCAGTTCGACGCTCATTATTTGGCGGCGCGTGCCGTCAAAAACCTTTTTCACGACCTTTGATTTTTCGCTCTTTGCAATTTCGGTTAAATTAAAATTTTCTAAAAGTTCGATATATTTCATAATGTTTTAATAGATTCCCGTGCCTGCCGCTTTCGCATAAACGCGATTGTAAATCGGCGGATGCGCGACCGCGCCGGTTGCTGCCGACGGACGATAAAAATAAATAAACCAATGTCCCTGGCGGCGTTCTTCCGCCCAACTCGCAAAGCCGCGCCGCGCAAACATATCACGAAGCGGAATCGGGTCAAACGGGTGATGAACGAGCAAAACGTCTTCCGCATTTTTGAGCGAAACGAGTCCTTTGGCGATTTTCGGCATCGGGTCAAGATGTTTTTCCGCCTGTTCGATGACATCAACCAAAATTATGCGCGGGTCGGTGTCTTTCAAACCCAAAATCTCAAGCGGTTTGCACGGCGGATTTGTTTCCTGATGCTCAAAATCTTCCGGTTTGCACAATCGCAGTTCGTCGGCAAGCTCTTCAGAATTCGCGCCCGCCGCGAGATTTAAAACGTAGAGAGCTTCGGTCAGCGGAATTTGCGCGATTCGTGCCGCTTGCGCGACCGACACGCGCCCGCTCATCGCTCGGCGCAGTTTCGGATAATTCAAACGCTCAAATTCCGGCGCAAGCCAGATAAACGCGCTCAAAAGATGCTCGCCGAGTTCCAAAACTTCCTTGACTTTCATTTCAGCCGTAACTTTCATTTGACACCTCCAATTTGTCTGAAAAAATAATTATGAAGTATTTCAAAAGTGAAAGATATGATTTCAATCACATCTTTAAAGATTATTTACTTTTATTTCTCACCACCAAAACCGAACACGGCGCGTGATGCAATACCGCATTGGATACCGAACTAAACAGCATTCGCTCCCAAAACCGGCAACTGTTCAGGCTTGAGCCTTTGACGTTTCGGCAGCGTCTTTATCGGTGCCTCGCAAAAACACGAAATAATTTACCGCCAGACAAAGAAGGGCGAAAACCGACAGTAAAATAAATCCGACGGTGTAGCTTCCGGTCGCGTCTTTGACGAGTCCGAGTTCGATTGGCGGAAAAAATCCGCCGAGTCCGCCGAATGTGCCGACTAAGCCGGTAACCGTTCCGGTTTCCTTCGGAAAATACTGCGGAACTAATTTGAAAACCGCACCGTTGCCTAAACCCAGAGCCGCCGCGCAACCCAATGCGCCGATGGTGAAAAGAACAATCGTTGTAAAACTGAGCAGCAGAGAAAGAGCGGCAATCGCCGCGAATACAATCACTAAAACTTTTGCTCCACCGATTTTATCGGCTAGTAGACCGCCGACCGGACGCATCAAAGTAGCGAGTAAAACAAATCCGGCAGTTCGCGCTCCGGCATCGGTTGCCGATAAGCTGAAAATTTCACGCAAAAATGTCGGCAGATAAAGCGCGAGCGCGACGAACCCGCCAAAAGTTAAAAAATAAAAGAGCGACAAAACCCACGCGATTTTTGAAGTCTTCAGAACGCGCAGATTTTCCGCCAGCGTTTTCGGCTGCGCGGCGACGGAAGCGTCACGCGCAAAAATGTAGAAAACGATTCCCCAAAGAGTCGTCATTGCCGCAAAAATAAAAAAAACAGTGCGCCAATCGCCGAACCATAAAGCCAGCACCGGAGCGAAAAAAACGGCGATGGATTGACCGATATTGCCCATTCCGTAAATGCCGAGAGCCGTGCCTTGTTTTTCGCTGGAAAACCATTTTGAAGTAAAGCCGACACCGACGGGAAAAGTCGTTCCCGCTATTCCCAGGAAAAGTCCGAGCAGCAATAATTGCGTGTAACTGGTCGAAAATCCGACGGCAATTGCCGGAATTGCGGAAAAAACGAGCAGAGCGGAAAAAACGAGTCGTCCGCCGAAACGGTCGGCAAGCATTCCTGAAAAAAGCCGTCCGATTGAACCCAAAAGCACTGGAATGGCAATCAGCAGACTTTTTTCGGTTGCCGAAAGATTGTAAATCTGCGTGAAAGTAGGAGCTAACGCGGCAATCAAACCCCAGACGGCAAACGAAACGGCAAAAGCTGTGGTCGAAAAAAATAACGCGCGAGCCGCGCCCGGCTTGAAAGTTTCGCTCATATTTTCAGTTATCAGTCAACAGTCAACAGTTATCAGTCAACATTCCTACTGATAACTATTGACTGTTGATTGTTTCGTCGCATTTTTTACAATCGAGTTCAAGCCCGATTCGAGATTCGCGCCCTTTTTCAGTCAAGACCCATTCACGAGCGACGAGCGGCGGTTTGTGGCGGACGTGCTGAAAATGCCCGCAATCGAGTTCGGCTCGCCAATCATTTTCGTCGTCTTTATCAAAATTGACGATTTTTCGTTTCATTTCCTGAAAAGTTCAAAGTTCAGGGTTCAAAGTTCAAAGTCAAAAACTGATTTCCAACTTTGAACTTTGAACCTTGAACTTTGAACTCACTTCCGTAAATAGCCCGTGCTGGTATGACGACGCGAAGCCGGTTTCCACCACAAAAAAATCGTCAGTCCAATCAGCCAGCAAACGCCCGATGCGACGACGAGCGGCAGCAGTTGTTTGTATTCACGCGCCAGAGCCGCTTCGACGGTTGCCGATAAAATCCAGAGCTGCGCTAGATTTATCATCACGAACAAAACCAGACGCGCCTGCCATACCGCCGTGCGCCCGCGTTCCATCGGACGTTTTCCGCCCTGATAATCGGCGGGTTTATACACGCCGCGCGTTTCGTTTGCGAGATAGCGAGCCTGCGCGTCTTCAAGGGTGTTAAATTCCATTTTCATTTTCTCCGCCGCTTGCCTTTCTGCCGATTGCCCAAACTTCCGATTCGCGCATTTCCAATTCGATTTTATCGAGCGGGCGCGGCGGCGGACCGTAAAGATTTCTGCCGTCATGAACGTCAAAACCGCCTTCGTGACACGGGCATTCGAGCCGGTCATGTTCCTTTGCATAATAAACCGGACACGATAAATGTGTGCATTTCTGCCCGTAAGCGTAAAAATTTCCGTCGCGGGCGCGAATTAAAATCGCCGTGTCGTTTTCATTCGGATAACGAAAATTCAAGGACGCACCCGGCTGCAATTCGGCTGCGCCTTCGATTTTCGTTTGCGGATAAGTTTGCTCAAACCGTGAATCATAAACCGCTTTTCCGGCAAATCCTGCCGCGCCCAGAAATAACGCGCCCGAAGTCAGAAACAAAAAATTGCAGAATTCGCGGCGCGTTACTTGCCCTTCTTCGTCGCGTTCGTAAGGAAATTCAGCTTGATACGGCGCAATCGCTTCGCGCACGTCGCGTTCGCCGGAAATCTCATTGTTTGCCGCCGGCTGGTCAATTGCCAAAACGTCTTTGATTGTTTTCGATAAATTTGAACTCATCTTTTTAAATCAATTTTCAGCCACAGATTTACACAGATGGACACAAGATAAGAATAAGATAAAACGGACGAAATTTATAAAATAAAATCTTTCTTAAATCTGCGTTTATCTGTGTAAATCTGTGGCTAAATTTTTCTTAAAACTCATTACTTTTGTCCGACTCTTCAACCTGCGTATCAATCCAAGATTCGGCAGTTGCGGTTTCCTGTGCATCAACCAAAACCTTTCCTTCAAAAACGCCGCAGCCGTCAACCGTTACTTCCGTTTCGTCGGTCGGAAGCATTAAATAAACTTTTGTCTCGACATGCTGGTTACCGAAAACGTGCGCATTGACCGGCTTTGTACGGCGAAGCGGAACGATTTGCTCGTAAGTTCCGAATGAAATCGCGCCCGTCGGACAAACGCTGGCGCACATCGGCTGCAAACCTTCGCTCGTGCGGTCGTAACACATATCGCATATCATTTGCAGGTGCATCGCCGTATTGTATTTCGGCACACCGAACGGACAGGCGTTGACGCAGTTGCGGCAATCAAGACAGCGCGGTTTGAGGGCGGACATCACTACGCCGTCCTCGTTCATCTTGATTGCGTCGGCGGGACAAACGAGCGCACAAGTCGGCTCGGTGCAGTGCATACAAACCGTCGGCATCGTCGCGGTTGTTTCGGCGCGGTCAATGTAATCAACGAAAATCATCGAATAACCTTTGTGCGTCGAGCATTCCCGACACGCGGCGACACAGGCGCGACAGCCGATACAGCGTTGCGGGTCAATGAACATTGTTTCTTTCATAATTTTATTTTGAAACTAGTATCAACATTTAGTATTATAACTCGATGAAAAATGTATTGAAATTTGGCGAATACGACTCGGTTATCAGTTTTGACCCGGAAATTCAGATGTTTCGCGGCGAGTTCATCGGCTTGAACGGCGGCGCGGATTTTTATGCCGACAGCATCGAAAATTTGCGAAAAGAAGGCGAAACGAGTTTGCGTGTTTTTCTTGATTATGCCAAAGAAAAAAACATTTCTCCGAAAAAACAATTTTCGGGAAAACTCGTTTTGCGTTTGAAACCTGAAATTCATCAGAAATATAAACTCCTCGCTTCGGCGAAAAACGTCAGTCTCAATCAATTACTAAATGAAACCCTCGAAAAAGCCGTTTAATAAAGTGGAAAATGGAAAGTGGAAAATAACCTGTTCTTAAATTTTCCATTTTCCATTTTCCATTATTTCCCTCTCTGCACTTCGCTCAAACTCGCGCCCTTGCGATTTTTGCCCAAAATCGGCAGTTCGCGTGAATGGATTTTCTCGATTCGCGCCGCGCAAGCCTTGTATTCGGGTATCTTTGAAATTGGGTCGAGCGCGGGATTCGTCAATTGATTCGCCGCTAATTCTTCGCCCCAATGATACGGAATGAAAATTGTATCCGGTCGAATCGTGCGAACAACCAAAGCCGGAAACACGCCGTTCCCTCGCCGCGAAATCACTTTCACACGCTCACCGTCGTTGATTTTCAGTTTCATCGCTGTTTCGGGATGAATTTCGACATACGGCTCAGGACATTGCTGCACGAGAAAACCGATGCGGCGAGTTTGATTGCCCGAAAGATATTGATAAACCACGCGCCCGCTCGTCAAAATAAGCGGATATTCTTCGTCCGGCACTTCGTTCGGCGGATTGTATTCAATCGCGTGAAATTTCGCTTTGCCGTCCGCGTGATAAAATTTTTCTTCAAAAAGACGCGGCGTTCCCGGATGGTCGAGCGTCGGACACATCCAGAAAATTCCGTTGTTAGCTTCGATTTTCTCATAAGTGATGCCGTAATAATCGGCTTTTCCGCCTTTTGAAGCGACGCGCAGTTCGTCGAAAATCTCGCGCGGCGAATTGAACGGAAAATATTTTCCGCGTCCCATCCGGCGGGCGATTTCGTTAATAATCCACCAATCAACTTTGGCTTCGCCGGGCGGTTCGTTCGCTTTGTTGATTTTCACGACGCGCCCTTCGGCGCTCGCCGTTACGCCTTCGTCCTCGCTCCACGCCGAACCGGGCAGCACGACATCGGCGTAGCGCGAACTTTCCGACATAAAGAAATCAATGCAGACGTAAAAATCCAAACCTTCGAGCGACTCACGGACTTTGTTGGTGTCCGGCAAGGAGACCATCACGTTATTGCAAATCGAAAGCAACCCGCGAATTTCGCCCTCGCGCATTTTTTCAAACATTTCGACGACCGAAACTCCCGCCAGCGGCATTTCCTCTTCGGGCAAATCCCAAACGCCGCAAATATATTTGCGGTCGTCGGGATTGAGCATCGAACGCTGTCCCGGAAGTTGGTCGGCTTTCTGCCCGTGTTCGCGTCCGCCCTGCCCGTTGCCTTGTCCAGTAATCGTGCCGTAACCTTTTCCCGGCGCGCCGATATTGCCTGTTGCCAAAACTAAATTGATGTAAGAGAGAACATTGTTTACGCCGTTGGTGTGATGCTCGATGCCGCGGGCGTGCATCATCATCGCGGTTTTGGCGCGTCCATAAAGAAGCGCGGCTTGCACTATTTTTTCCTTTGGCACGCCCGAAATCTGCGACGCGACATCGGGCGTATATTTCAAAGCCGTTTCTTTCGTGATTTCCCAATCATTCGTGCGCGAATTGATAAAATTTTCATCAATCAAATTTTCGCTGATAATGACGTTGAGCATTCCATTCGCCACCGCAACGTCCGTTCCGGGCTTTAACTGCAAGTGCAAATCGCCTTGTCTGGCGGTCGCCGTCTCGCGCGGGTCAACGATTATCCATTGTCCGCCGTTGTCGCGCTGCTGCCAAAGAAATTTGTTCAAAACCGGAAAAGTTTCCGCGCAGTTTGCGCCCGCAATCAAAAGAACTTCCGCCAACGGAATATCGCTCCAAGGATTGGCGGCGCGGTCAATGCCGAACGCTTTATTATTTCCGGCGGCGGCGGAAACCATACAAAGTCTGCCGTTGTAATCAACGTATCTTGTTCCCAAACCGGCGCGGGCAAACTTGCCCATCAAATAAGTTTTTTCGGTTGTCAGCGACGAACCCGAATAAACGCCGATTGAATCCTTGCCCGATTTTGTTTGTAACTCTTTGAATTTTGAAACAACCAAATCGAGTGCTTCGTCCCAGCTTGCGCGTTCAAAAACGCCGTTTCTTTTGATTAAAGGATAAAGCAGTCTGTCCGGGTGATGCGTTTGCAAATACGCGGTAACGCCTTTCGGACACAGGCGACCTTCGTTGACGGGAAAATCATAGCGCGGCTCGAATCCGACGAGATGACCTTTTTCGACGAGCAAATTCATTCCACACTGCACCCCGCAAAACGGGCAATGGGTCGGCACAATCTTGTCAATTACGCGGTCAGCCTGCCAGCCGCCATACGGCGCGTCGTGGAGATGCGGTCCGAATTCTTCGATGATTCGGTCTAAATTTTCGACTTTGCTCATTTAGTTTAAATATTCCAACAATTATTTCGTTTGCGGCGGATGTTCTTTTTCTGCTCGCGCACCGTAAAAAACCGGCTCGTCTTTTTTCTTTGTCAAATTCGCATAAGCCAATCCGCGCATAATCCGCTTGCAGCGCGGGCAGTAATCCTGCAATGTCTGACCGTTTTCCATCCGGTAATCGAAACCTAATTCGCCGACCACTTTTTTCAAATCGTCAATCCACATTTGCCCGACAAATTCGGTTTTGCAGCGCGGGCAAACGGCTTGCGGCATTTCCTTTGAACGCGCTTGATAAAGCTCGACACCGATTGAAGCCGGACGCTGAACGATATGAAACAACTTGCCGAACGGTATATAAAAGAGCGTCATAATCACCGTCGCCTGATGAACCATCGCAATAAACAAATACATATAGCCTTCAAACCAGAGGCTCGAAGCCGTCAGCATTAAGCCGGAAACGGAAATCGCAATCAACATCAGATGCGGCACAAAATCGAGCAAAAACGTTTGCGAAGCAATCGCGCCGCGGTCTTTCAAACGACGGTGGATCGCTATCGCGCATCCGGCAATAACCATTACCGCCGAGAAATCCAGCCCGTGAAAAACAATCCAAGCCCAAATGTCGCGCCCCTGCAAAACTTGTGTCGGAATGCCGAAAAGATAAGCGCGATAACCCAAATCGCCTTCGAGTTCAAAATGAACCCAGCCGAAAACGAGCGGAAACGTAATCAGCGCCGCGATGACGCAGCCCCACATAATCAGAAAGTGCGTCAGCCAGCGCATTGTGCCGCGCTTAAAAATAAAATTTTGCGCGATGAGATTTTTACCGATTGTCCCGGCGGCAGTTGCGGTATTGGCGGCGAATTTCTTGCGTTGGAAAAACAATTGCAGACCGCGCTTAAAATAAGTTCTGGTTGCCGGACGCTGAAGCCAAATCGCGTAGCGAAAAGCGATTGCGCCGAACGCGACGACGCTTGC
>JALYQJ010000027.1 GCA_030855875.1 Acidobacteriota bacterium | reverse complement strand
CCAAAGATTTCGTTTATACTTTCCGGCGCGGACTCACGCCTGAACTCGCCGCCCGCAACGCTTATCTCGCATATTACCTGAAATACGCCGAAGCCTTTAATTCCGGTCAATCGTTTGTCAAAGACGCGAACGGTCAGTTTTTGCTGAAAAAAGATTTCGCCGAGCCTGATCCGAATCAAATGGCGAAACCCGATGCGTCGCCGCACGATACTTTGGGCAGCGACAGCGAATTTCACCGCTTTCTGGATTCGCCGGAAATATTATCTGTGCCAAGCGACGAAAAGGGACGCAATAAGATTTACGAAAAAAATCCGAAATTAAAAGCCGCCGTCGAAGGCAAGCAGCTTGTTCCGGTCAAAGCCGAAGACATCGGTATCGAAGCGGTTGACGATTACACTGTTAGAATCAAACTTTATCAACCCGCGCCTTTTTTTCTCGGCTTGCTCGGTCATCAATTTTTTCGCGTTGTTCCTCAGACGACGATTGAAAAACACGGAAGCAATTGGTCAAGACCGGGAAATATCGTGACCAGCGGACCGTTCAAAGTCGCGGCGCACAAGCCATACGACGAGCTTGTCGTCGTCAAAGACCCGAATTACTGGGACGCGGCGAACGTCAAACTCGCCGGCATCGAGTTTTATCCGCTTGACGAACAAACGACGATGATGAATCTCTACAAAGCCGGACGGGTTGATTCGCTTTACAATCACACCGTTCCCGCCGCCTGGAACGAAAATATCCGGCAATATAAACACGAATATCAACTGCATCCGGAAGTGGCGACGGAATTTTATGTGATCAGCGTGAAAAAACCGCCGATGGATAATTTGAAAGTGCGGCAGGCTTTCAGTCTGGCGATTGACCGCGAGGCTCTCGCCGAATTTCGCAAAACCATCAAGCCGCTCACAGATATGACTCCCGAAGGCATTTTCCCAAAATATGAAGAAGCCAGAACAAAAGTTTACGCGGAAAAGTTAAAGGAAAACAAAATCTCGCCGGAAGATTGGGCGAAACGAAAATTCGACCCGGAAGGCGCGAGAAAACTGATGACCGAAGCCGGTTATCCGGTGCAGAAAAGCGGAAACGGTTATTCGACACCGACTTTTCCGCTCGACAATGTTTCGATCACATACAACACGGCGGAGAGCAACAAAGCCGTCGCCGAGTTCGTTCAGGCGCAGTGGAAACAAAACCTTGGAATCACCGTTCAGCTCAAAAATATGGAATTCAAGACGTTTTTGCCGCACCTTTCAAATGTCGAATATCAGGGTTTCGGGCGGCGCGGTTGGGTCGGCGATTATATGGATCCGTTCACGTTCTTAGGGCTTTTTTACACGCAGGTCAATGAAGGCGCGACCGGCTGGTATGATCCGAAATACGACGCGATTCTCAACGAAGCGAACACTACGGTTGACGAGCAAAAACGCTTTGAAAAGCTCGCCGAAGCTGAATTTTATCTGGCGCAGCAACAAATTGTCATTCCGCTTTCGACCGCCGGAACGAGTTGGATGAAGAAACCTTATATTAAAGGATTTTATCCGAATCCCGGAACGCTGCACGCCTGGAAATTCGTCTATATCGAGCGCGACCCGAACAAATGGGACGAAAATGTTGACAATATTATGAAAACGAGCGATCCGGCGGTTGACGAACAACTCAAACAATTGATGGCGACACAGGACGCACAAATTCAAAAATCCGCGCAAGCCGCCGCGCCGATTGCGAAAGTCGAGTAAAACTACGAATCAGCGAAAGACTCTGGAAGAAAATTACAACACAAAAAAATGTTAAGTTTCATATTACGCCGATTGATTATAATTATTCCGATGGCACTGCTCGTCGTGACGCTGACGTGGGGTTTGATTCGGATTGCGCCGGGCAATTTTTATTCGAGCGAAAAGAAATTGCCGGCTGCCGTCGAAGAAAATATCAAGAAAAAATACGGACTCGATAAACCGTGGTATCAGCAGTATTTCATAATGATCGGCAACGTCGTGCGCGGTGATTTCGGTGATTCGCTCAAATATCAGGGACAATCGGTTAACGAAATTATTCGTCGTCACTTGCCTTATTCGGCGACTATCGGGGTTTTGGCATATCTGCTGGCACTCGTCGTCGGTTTGACGGCGGGAATCGTTGCCGCCTTAAAACAAAATTCCGCGTTCGATTACGGTTCGATGGCACTAGCGATGCTCGGATTGTCCGTGCCGAACTTCGTTTTGGGTCCGATTCTGGTGTTGTGTTTCGCGCTCGGACTTTATATTTTGCCGCCCGCGCGTTGGGGCGGAGTGTCGAGTGTTATTTTGCCGGTCATCACGCTCGCGGGAATTTATATGGCTTATATCGCGCGTCTGACGCGAGCCGGAATGCTCGAAGTGATGCGTTCCGATTACATCCGCACGGCGCGGGCAAAAGGTTTAGACGAAAAAACGGTTTTGCTCAAACACGCTCTGCGCGGCGGAATTATTCCGGTCATCTCGTTTACGGGTCCGGCACTCGCCGCGCTTTTAGCCGGAACGGTTGTCGTCGAAAAAGTTTATGCGATTCCGGGTTTGGGTAACATTTTTATTCAGGCGGTCTTAAACCGCGATGAGCCTTTAATTCTCGGCATCGTCGCATTTCTCTCGATTTTAATTATGATTTTCAACTTGCTGGTTGACATTTCCTACGGATTTTTAGACCCGCGTATTC
>JALYQJ010000519.1 GCA_030855875.1 Acidobacteriota bacterium | reverse complement strand
TGCCGCGCCGTGAGCGTGATTTCGAGTTCACGCGCACCCGTTACCGCGTCCTCATTAAAAAGCTCGTAAAAATCGCCGAGCCGAAAAAAAAGAAGCGTTCCCGGATATTGTTTTTTGATGTCGAGATACTGCCGAAGCATCGGCGTTGCGTTTTGCATATTCTGTGTGTTTTGTTTGTGAATGAATAGAAAGTTTAACTTATAACGAGGCAACATCAAAAATACGTTTTTCCAATCTCGAAATAATTTGCTAAAATCACCGTTTTCAAGTAATTTGTAAGTAAAGTCGGGTAAATGAATTAACTGCAACCTATTCCGAATTAAACGTAATCAAAGAGCGCGATTCCTTCCGGCAGTAAAACAAATTTTGGTGGAGCGAGAAATATGAAAGCAGTAAACAGACTTTTGGCGATTTGCGTCGTATTATTTTTAACGAATTTCACATACGTCGCCGCGCAGGTGAAAACCGATGAAAAGGCGAAAGAAACGATTGAAAACGGAAAAGTCGCACCGGAAACCCCGGTCGGAAATGTGGGTTTGAAAACGTCTGCCGACTCGAATATTCCGGTAAATACTTATAAAAATCAAACCGGCGAAAAATACCGAATCGGTTTTCAGGATACGATTCAAGTAGATGTCAACCGTCACCCGGAACTTTCGCAGGTGGTCAATATCAATCCCGACGGAACGATTCGGATGCCGCGAATTAATAGTCCGATTATTGCAGTCTGCAAAACCGAAAACGAATTAAGCGATACGGTGACGAATTATTATAAAAGTTATCTGAAAAATCCTTTTGTCACCGTCAAAATTGTTCAAAAAATGTCACAGCCTTACGGCGTTATCGGCGCGGTGCAAAAACCGGGAAACTTTTATTTGGACAGAAAAATCAGCCTTTTGGGATTGTTGACGCTTGCCGGTGGTCCGAATGTAGAGTTTGCCGGTTCTAAAATTCAAATCGCCCGCATTGGCGGAATTATCGGCTGTGCCGAAACAGCAGAAGACGTAAATGCGGAGGAAAAAATTGAATTTTTCGGTTATAATCTGAACGATGTGCAGCAAGGCAAAGTAAATCCGTTGATGCAGCCCGGCGATATTGTTTCCGTTTTGATTGCCGAAGAAGCATACGTCGTCGGAAATGTTGTAAAACCGACGAAGATAATTCTCAATGAACCGAAAACCTTGACTCAGGCACTTGCAGCGGCAAACGGAACAGATAAAACCGCGAATACTGAAAAAGTTATAATTCAAAGACACGATCCGGTAACCGGCATAAAAAAAGAATTGGTTTTTAACTTAAAAGACATCCGGGATCAAAAAATTCCCGATCCACAGTTGCAGGCGAATGACATTGTTCAAGTGTCGAACGATAAAATAAAAGGTTTTATAAAAGGTGTGACGAATATAATTACAAATACTCTTCCGCAAACCATAACGAGAGTGCCATAGTTTTTATGAAAGACAGTCGTGAAATCGTTCAGAAACATATAACCGAAACGCTCGATTTGGAACGTCCGTTCGATCCGCAGATAATTGCGGCGGGCGGCAGGTATCCGGCGTATCGTGAAATTGATAATCAGGAAGGCTTTCAATTTGTAGATTACTGGCGGGCAATTAGAAAAAGGCTCTGGCTGGTGATCGGAATTGCGGTTTTAATCACGACTCTGGCGGCGATTTATGTCGCCCGCAAGCCGAATATTTATATGGCTGTCGGAAAAGTGCAGGTTGATACCGAACAGGCAAATCCCGACCTTGTTTCGAGCGGCGACCGGCGGCTTCAGACGCAAAGCGATCCGTCGTATTTCAACACGCAGCTTCAGCTCTTAAACAGCGAAAATCTTTTGCGGCGCGTGATAAAGGAACACAATCTCGATACCAATAAAGAATTTCAGCTAACAAAAACCGACGAGTCGGCTTCGGTTTGGCGTTCGATGCTCAAAGCGGTCGGTTTGACCGGACAGGAAAAGAAAAAGGAAGAAAAAGGTATCGGCGAAGTTTCTCAGGCGGGAAGTTCTTCGCTCGCTTCAAACGAAGAAATCGCCGAAGCCGTTCGGCTCGCTCCGTATGTCTCGCTAATTCAAAAAAATCTCACTATTGATCCAATTCGAGAGCCGAGAACGACGAGCAAGGATACGCGCCTGATCGAAGTTTCGTTTCGTCACACCGAGCCGGAACTGGCGGCTTTTGTAGTCAACGGAATAATCGAAACATTTAGTAAATC
>JALYQJ010000515.1 GCA_030855875.1 Acidobacteriota bacterium | reverse complement strand
GAGTTGCAGAGTTGCAGAGTTAAAAAGATTCTGCAACTCTGCAACTCTGTAAACTCTGCAAACTCTGTAAACTCCCTTTTGCTCTTTTTACTGAAAAAATACATAATACAAACAAGTCTTGAGCTTAGGTAAAGTATGAGTTTTATTAAGGATTTTCGGGCATTGTTGATCGGTTTATGGCTTGGCGCGGCGTTTTTTTTTATCGCGGTCGCGCAGAGTTCGTTCGCCGTTTTGCCTTCGCGTGAACTTGCCGGCTCGGTCGTTTCGCGGACGCTGATGCTTATCAATCTGAGCGGTTTGATTATCGGCGCGATTTTGCTTGCCGCTTCGTTTGTCAGACAAGCCGCCGCCAAGCCTTTTTTACTCTGGACGGAACGGCTTTTGCTCGCGCTCGTCGTCGTTTCGTGCGCCGTCAATCAATTCGTCATCGGTGCGTGGCTTTTTTACGTTCGCGCACAATTCGGCGGAAAGCCGGTTGACGAGATCGCGGCTGACGATCCGCTGAAAATTCAGTTTAATACGCTGCACGAATATTCGGTTTGGATTTTAATAACCGGAATGATCGCCGCGCTGCTCGCGTTTTTTATAATTTTGCGGAAATCCGATAATACTGTGACAGTTGTGAAAAACGACGAATTTAAGTTTGATAAATTTTAGCCGCAAACCATCTTCAGATAACAAAAAATGTTGAATTCAATAAGAGAAAATATCGAACGCCGATTGGGTATCGAAAGCAAAAAACCGCCTTCAAAACAAGGCGCGGTGATTGAAAACAGCGTCGAGTTTACGGGACGCTTTCGCAACTGGAACGGCGATGAAAATTTGCGTAATTATCCGTTCATTGAAAACACTTACGCGCCGTTTACTCCGCTCAAACGTGGACTTCCGATGCTCAACCTGGCTTTAATTTCGTCCGCCGGAGCGTATATTGACGGAACCGAACCGTTCGATTTGGAATCGCGCGACGGCGATTTGAGTTTTCGGGAAATTCCGGTCGAAGTCGAAGCCGAAGATTTACTTTACGCGGCTCGCGGCTACGACACGAAAGCCGTTAAAGAAGACCGCAACGTGCAGATTCCGATTGAGCGATTGCAGGAATTTGAAGCCAACGCCGTCATCGGGCAATTAAATAACGTCTGGTGGAGTTTGAGCAGTTATATTCCGAACGCCGCGCTCGTCGCGTCTGAACTCGCGCCGCGTCTCGCCGACCGGCTCGTCAAATACGAAGCGCAAGCCGCGCTGCTGATTCCCGCGTCGCGCCTGTGTCATCAAACGCTCGGAATCATCGCCAGAACTCTCGAATCGCGCGGAATTCCGACGATGATGATCTCGGTTGCCCCCGCGATGACCGATAAAGTTCGCCCGCCGCGTTCAGCTTATTACGACGGCGAATTCGGCTCGGTGGTCGGCAAACCGAACTGGCAGCAATATCAAATCCGCGTTCTGGACGAATCAATTCGCTGGATTGAAACCTTCGATCAGCCCGGTTCGAGAAAGCTCGTTGTTGATTTGGAAACCGAATCCGAACAGGGACGCGGCGAACAATAATTGATAGCCACAAAAAGGCACAAAAACCACAAAATAAGAGATCAGAATGTCACTGCACAAATTATTCTTAATCTTCTGCTCATAGTATTTGTGTAATTCGTAATAAATCCTTTTGTGATTTTTGTGCCTTTTTGTGGCTAAATTTTATCCGGTCTGCCACGATTTGATAAAATCAATCGGATAAATCAGCATTAAAATATTCAGCAGCAAACTGTCCCGAATCCAAACCAGCAAAACGATTTCCGTTACCAAAAAGAAAATCAGAGAGAGTTTCCAGCCTAATTTATACGCAATATAAAATCCGGCGGCGCAGGCGAAAACATCGCCGATTGAATTAAAAATCGAATCGCCGAAATAATCGAGCGAAGCCGTATTTTCGCGGTATTTCTCGATTACGGCATTTGTATTTTCCAGAATTTCCCACGCGCATTCGGCGAGAATCGCAATAAAAAACCGCCACGCAACTGACAATTTAGAAAAAAGAAGGCTTGCCAGCCAGAAAAAAATTACGCCGTGCAAAACATGCGTCAGCGTATAAGGATCGAGAAAATGCTGCGACGTATGGCTGCTGTTCCACGCTTCGCCGACGTAAGCCGCGTAATCGCCGAGTCTGCACCACCAAACTCTGCCTTGCAGAAAAAGCGCAGCGACCATCAAAATTATCGCCGCTGCCGACAAAATTATTGGCAAAAAGTTTTGTTTCGTGAAAGATTTATTTTCGTCGGATTCGCGCATATATCGAAAAAGATTTTCGTCGCATTCGGGAAATTCTGCAAGTTTTCTGCTAAATTCATTCTTTAATGAACCGCGCGGAAATGTTCAGTCGCGTTAAATCGCGCGAAAAATTCTGGGATTTTATCGTCATCGGCGGCGGCGCGACGGGTGTCGGATGCGCTATTGACGCGGCTTCACGCGGTTTCGATGTTTTGCTTTTGGAACAAAGCGATTTCGGCAAAGGAACTTCGAGCCGCTCGACAAAGCTCGCTCACGGCGGCGTTCGGTATCTCGCGCAAGGCAATCTTTCATTGGTGCGTTCCGCCTTAAGGGAACGCGGAGTTTTATTGAAAAACGCGCCGCATCTGGTCAAAATCCAGCCTTTTATCGTTCCGGTCTACAATCTTCAGGACAAAATTTTCTACGGTTCGGGACTGAAAATTTACAATCTGCTTTCAGGAAAATACGGTTTCGGCAAATCGAAAATTCTTTCCGCAGCCGAAACCGTCGAAAATCTTCCGAATATAAATCAAAAAAATCTGCGCGGCGGCATCGTCTATTTCGACGGACAGTTTGACGATGCAAGGCTTTTGATAAATCTCGCGCAAACCGCCGCCGCACAGGGCGCGACGCTTTTGAATTACGCGGGAGTTTTTGAAATATCAAAAAACAGCGCGGGGAAAATTGACGGCGTAAGTTTTCAGGATGCGGAATCGGGCGCGGTTTTCGAGGCGAAAGCGAAAGTCGTAATTAACGCGGCGGGCGCGTTTTGCGATTCGATCCGAAAAATGTCGGCGGCAAAATCGGAAAAAATAATCGCGCCGAGTCAGGGCATTCATCTGGTTTTCGATAAAAAATTTCTGCCCGGCGAAAACGCTTTGATGATTCCGAAAACCGCCGACGGCAGAGTTCTTTTTGCGATTCCTTGGCACGATAAAACCTTAATCGGCACGACCGACACGCCAATCGAAAAAGTTGAACTCGAACCGAAACCGCTCGAATCGGAAATCGAATTCGTTCTCGAAACCGTCAAAAATTATCTAACAAACGCGCCGCGCCGCGCCGATATTACAAGCGTTTTCGCCGGAATTCGTCCGCTTGTAAAAAACTCGAAAACAAAAAATACGGCAAATCTCTCACGCGACCACACAATCGAAATTGACGAAGCGAATCTGCTGACAATCACGGGCGGAAAATGGACGACCTACCGAACAATGGCGGAAGATGCAGTAAATC
>JALYQJ010000513.1 GCA_030855875.1 Acidobacteriota bacterium | reverse complement strand
TTGAAACGATTTTTCGCGGAACTGATGTCGTTCTAGGCTTTTGCTCGCGTTACCGCAAGCGCGTTCTCGTGCCAAGCACGTCGGAAGTTTACGGAAAAGGCGCGTCCGTTCCGTTTCGGGAAGACGACGATTTGCTGACCGGCTCGACCGACAAGCATCGCTGGGCTTACGCCTGCGCGAAAACTTTGGACGAATTTCTGGCGTTGGCTCACTGGAAGGAAACCCGTCTTCAGGTTGTCGTCGTCCGTTTATTCAACACGGTCGGACCGCGCCAGACAGGACAATACGGAATGGTCGTGCCAAATTTCGTTAAATCCGCCATCCGAAACGAACCTTTAACGGTTCACGGCGACGGCTCGCAATCACGCTGTTTCGGTCACGTTTTCGATGTCGTCGAAGGCTTGACCAAAGCGATGGAATCACCGGAATGTTTCGGACAAGTGATAAATCTCGGCAATCACGAAGAAGTGACGATCAAAGGTTTGGCGGAGAAAGCTATCGAAATGACCGGAAGCCGGAGCGAAATCCGTTACATTCCTTACGATGAGGCTTACGGCGAAGGCTTTGAAGATATGCAGCGGCGCGTTCCCTCGCTGGAAAAAGCAAAACGATTAATCGGTTATCAGCCAACCCGCAAACTCGAAGACATCATCAATGATGTAGCAGACCAATTTCGTGAAGAATTAAAAACCGAAACTGCCAACGCATAAATCACATTGGAACGAATTAGTTTTGAGTCCCGCCTTTAGGCGGCTGTCTTTAGCTCATGTAAAGATCCGCCTCAAGGCGGGACTCAAAACACTCCAATTCAATTTGTCATTATGAAAAAGTTTATTTTATTCATCGCGCTTTTTGTCGTTTCGAGCATTTCCGTAACGGCTCAAACCGGCGGATTAAAAGGAAAAGTTCGTAATTCAAAAGGCAGCGGAATTCCAAGCGTTACGATCACCGCCCGCCAGGACGGTAAAGATATAAAAACCGTAAAGTCCGACGGCAAGGGAAATTTCATCATTCAGGATTTGGAAAACGGAGTTTATAATTTGGTTTTTGACAGCAGAGGTTATAGTTCGAGCTTGCTTTCCAACGTCGAAGTCAAAAAAAATAAATTACGAGAGTTGCCTGACAGTTTGATTTTATCCGTAGATCAGGGAACATTGGTAATTATCCGAGGAAGCGTTTTTAATCAGGACGGCAGAAGCGTGACCGGCGCGGAAGTGACGATTGAAAGGTTAAATTCCGACGGTTCGACGCGCAAAATGGGAAGCGTTTACACCAATGTCAGCGGCGAATTTACGTTTCGACAGCCGGAAGGCGCGGCGAAATTTCGCTTGACGGCAAAACTCAAAGATCAAACCGCGAGCAAAGAAGTCGAAGTTGACAGCGCGGCGATTTATCGTCTGGCGTTAAATCTGACTCTGGAAAAGTGAGAAGTTAATTCACCGTTTCCGAAATTTCTTCGGCGTTCTGCATTCCAGCCGCCGATCCCGCGTCGGTAATAATCAAAGGAAATTCTTCGATCATCATCGCATCGGCAATCGTCTGCACCCAGTAAGTTCCGGGCGCGGAAAAAACGACGTTGACGAAAAAGCTGACGTTATCGGTAAAACCGCCGGGCGCGAGTTCGATTCCGGTCGGCTGCGACGTAACGATTAAGTTGTTTTTGTCGGGCGATAAAATTCGCACTTCGGTCAGATAACTTCCCGCACCGCGCCAATGATTGACGACGGCGAATTTTATCAGCGAAACCGGCAGTTTTTCCACCATTATATTTTGAAAAATTCCCATCAGAGAAATTTTGTTGCCCATTTCCAAACGAACGTCGTCGCAAAGAAGCGTATAAACTAATTGTAAACTGTTATTTGTCATCATATTGACTGTAAAAAAACGCGAAAATCGTCAAATTAAATTTATTTTGAATTACAAAGATTCAATATTATCCCGACTTTCATATATTCGGTTTCTGTTTTTTATCCCTAAATCGCTCCGTTTTTCTTAAACCAATCCTGCAATTTACTCCACGCATCTTCGCCTGCTTCCTTGTTGTAGCTCGGACGATAATCGGCAAGAAAACCGTGGTCGGCATTCGGATAGACAACAATTTCCGAACCGGATTTTCCTTTTTTCAGCGCGTCCTGCATTTGCTGAACCGTATTTAGGGGAATTCCCGTGTCCAATCCGCCGTAAAGTCCAAGCACCGGAACCTTTAAATTGGCGGCGACATCAATCGGCATCGTCGGCTGCAGCGCATTTTTCGGCGAACTCGCGGTTTCTACCAATCTTCCATACCACGCCGCGCCCGCGTCAACATTTTTATTATGCGCCGCGTAAAGCCAGACGATGCGACCGCCCCAGCAAAATCCGGTAATGGAAAGTTTTTGGGTGTTGCCGTTATTTTTTTTCGCGTAGGCGACCGCCGCGTCCAAATCTGACATCACCTGCGCGTCGGGAACTTTGGCGACGACGTTTCTGATAATTTCCTGAACATTTTTCATCTGCGTCACGTCGCCTTCACGCGCATAAAGCGACGGCGCAATCGCCATATAACCCAATTTGGCGAATCTCCGGCAAACGTCCTGAATCCATTCGTGAACGCCGAAAATTTCGTGAACGACGAGAACGACCGGGAATTTTTTATTTTTCGCGTCGGGCATCGCGCGGTAAGCCGGCATTTCGCCGC
>JALYQJ010000501.1 GCA_030855875.1 Acidobacteriota bacterium | reverse complement strand
GATTTAGATTCGGATCAGTAGTTGTAGAATTTATAGTAGTTTCATTACCAGCTAAACCGGCGGTTTCAAAAGCTATGATTTGTGCTTTTACACCGGCACTTGCCACCAAAACAAAAAAAGCAGCTATCGTTAAAAACGATAATTTTTTCACAATTCCTCTTAAAATCATTGTTTATTCTCCATATAAAAGTTGGATTAATATCACTCATTTCTGCTCTCACGGCAAAAAATAATTAAAATATAAAATTTCAACAAATGAAAATCTAACAGTTGAACAAAGTTAGAACTCTAATCGAAGATTTAAAAATAATTTCGATTTAAGTTTACAAAATAATTACAATTATTTTTAATTAAAACTCGGTCAGGGGAGTTGAGTATTAATTTTTTTTCCAGATGTTGTTTTTATTATATGAGTATTTATTTTTATTACAAATAAATATTAATTTATTTAAGGATTTTGTTACAAAGAAAAAGGGCAAAGTTATTAAACTTTGTCCTAAGTTAAAATCAATATTCAGTTTTGTTGGTGAACGAAAAGTAATGCTATTTGAAAAATAAAGAGTAATTTCTTGTAATTGATTCAGCTATGAACAACCAAGAATTACTCGGACGAACAATTTTCGTTGTCCGCGCTGTCAATTGTCGCACATCAAGCCGAAGCGGTCATACTTATTACGGCAAACAAAATTATTAATGCTTGTTGTGTGCGCGGCAGTTCGTCATTAAAAACGAACCCGTTTCGCCCGAAAAGCGGCATCTCGTCAAAAGAATGTTACTCGAACGCATCTCTTTGCGCGGTATTTGTCGAGTTTTGGAAGTTTCGCTTTCGTGGCTGTTGAATTTTGTCGAACATCTTATTCAACGAAGAAGAACGAAGAAGATTGTTGATTTTTGGCGCGACCTTTTCGCTCACCGCAAGTCAGACAGGATGCGAAAGAGCATTTTCAAGGAAATAATTTCGTTACGAAATTTTAAGCAGCATTTGCCAGATTGCGCGGCGTTGCGCCGACAAATCTCTGAACTAACGAATCAATGCCGGTAATTGCTCCGCCGACGACGACGGCGAACGCGCCGCAATCGAAAGCCCGACGCACATCATCGGTTGAGCGCAGACGACCTTCGCACACAATTGGTAATGATAATTTTTCAGCCAGCCGTTCGACAAGTCTAAAATCCGGCTCAATCAAATGTTTTGTTTCTGCCGTGTAGCCGGAAAGCGTCGTGCTGATTACGTCAACGCCGAGCGTTTCGGCGGCGTATAAACCTTCATCAAACGAGGAAATATCCGCCATTACCGGCTTATTCAATTCGGCGCGGACGCGGGCGACTATTGTTTCGAGCGTTTCGCCGTCGGGTCTCGTTCGCCGCGTCGCGTCCAAAGCGATTATGTTCGCGCCGGCTTCGACGATTTGTTTCGCCGCCGCGAACGTCGGCGTAATATAAACATCGCTCGAATCAAAAACTATTTTGTAAATGCCGAGAATCGGCACATTGACACGCTCGCTGACGGCGCGGATATTTTCCGGCGCGTCAATTCGCACGCCGACCGCGCCGCCGAGTTCGGCAGTTTCGGCAAACGCCGCTATAATTTCCGGTTTGTTGAGCGGCGAATTATCCGAAGCCTGACAGGAAACAATCAGCCCGCCGCGCCAACTTTCAATCGTCTTGTTCATTCTTTATTCGCGCTTTTTCGATTCGCGCTTTTCTCCAGTTTAATTAGCAACTCTTCGGTTATACAAATTCCCGTCTGGCGGAATGCCGTCAACAACGCGCCGATTGCCGGATCGAAACGCGGCTCGGTGAAAATGGCGTCGGGCATCTTGGATTTTAGAAGTTCGGCGAAATATTTTTTCATCAGCACGGCGCGAAACATTCCGCCGACTCCGGCGACCGGAAAATCACCGGGAAATTTCAGCCGCCGCGCTGCGCTGCCGACGCTTTCGATCAGCGCGTTTGCACCGAAATTGATTTGGTTTTGAATAACCGTGTTTCCCGCCTCAGCCGCTTCGTGTGCTGTTCGGGCAAAACTCGCCAATTCTTCGCGCGTCATTTTGCCGTTATAAAAATCATCGGTCAGTTCACGAATTTTAGCGCACTTGAAAAAATTCAAAACCAATCGTTCGAGACCCGCCGGTTCGATCAAACCGTCCTGCTCTTTAATCGCCAGCCGAATTATCTGCGAAGCCAGCCAAAATCCGCTGCCTTCGTCGCTGAACAAGTAACCCAGACCGCCGATTTTCGTCGTTTCGCCCGCCGCGTTTTCGCCGTAGACGACCGAACCCGTTCCGGCAATGACGACGATTCCCGGCTCGCCAGCCGTTGCGCCGAAAAGCGCGGTCGGCGCGTCGTGTCCGACAGTCAGACATCCGGCTTTGACAATTTCGCTGATAATTTCTTTCTTAAAATCCGCACCGCCGGTCATTCCAAAATGCGCCGATGCAAAACGACATTTGGAAATGGCATCGGAACAAGAATAATCTCTAAAATCAATCCCCGCATTCTTTAACGCTTCGCCGACACTATCTATAATCGCATTCCGCAGACGATCCCGCCCGCCCGGATATTCAGCGTGATTTGACGCGCCGCCGAAGCCGCGCCCCAAAATCGTTCCGTTCTCATCGGCGATGACTGCTTCGGTATGACTCTGCCCGCCGTCAACGCCGAGAAAGATTTTGATTGTTGAATTTTGGATTTCCGATTCGTTCACTATTTCAGTTTTTTGATTTTCCTATTCAAATTAAATTCGATTCGATTGAAATAAAATTTACGGAACCACGCAGGAAATAATTGTTTTTTCTCAACACATTTGCGCCATTTCGTGCGTAGTTTGCTGCTGCATTCGCGTTCTGTGCAAGAGATTTAATTAACATTTTCCAACATTTTTTCGGCGAATGCGTGTGCGAATTTTTCTTCTTCCTTTTTATCCATTTTCAAATCAACCGCAAAAAAATGTCCGAGTTCGTGCGCGACGATTTTTTTCTCTAAATCTTCGGCGTTTTCCGTTTTCGCCAGCGCGTTTCGATTAACAAAAATCGTTCGCGTTTTCCTTTCGTATTCGCCGATTGTGAGCGGATGCCAGCTTTCATAAATTATCGAAACTTGCACTTTTTCAGCGATTAAAAAAACGTCGCGTGTGCCATATTTACGCGCGATTTCGTCAACCAAATTTTTTATAAATTTAAAGTCCAAAATCATAAATCTTAAACCCTAAATCAAGAAGCGTGTCGGTGCGTATCGCCTTCGACGAGATTTAAATCAGTTCGCCATTCGAGTTCGACACCGTTTTTTACCAGAACATCTTGAAATTCGCGCAAAAGTTTCCGGTCGTTTCTGATTTCGGACGGTTTCGCGCTTTTTCGCAAACAAAACGCCGCCAGATTTCCGGCGGCTTCGCCGATGTTCCATTCGACCGGATGCAGACGATAACAGCCGTTGGTGATGTGCGTCGTGCCGATATTTTTACACGCCGCCAGCAGATTTTCCGTTTTTTGCGGAAGCAGTGCGCCGAGCGGAATTTGAAACGGCAACGCTTCGACATCAATAAAATTGTCGCCGCCAACCGTCGGATGCAGATCAATCCGGTAAAAACCGATGCCGACCGAATCATCGAATTTTTCCGCGAAAATTTGACGCGGACGACACGCCGCCGAAACGTGCTGTTCGATAATCGTAAATTCGGCTCTGATGCGCCGGGATTCGCGGATATAAGGCATTTTCGCCAAACCGTCGCTTGTGCCGACGACATCATTTCGCAATTTCAAACCCGCAAAACCGGCTTCGGTTTGCATCCAATACAAAAAAGACAAACTCAATTTTTTTGCTTCCGAAATCAAACGCTGTTTTTCCCGGTAATCTGCCGCGCCCGACAAATTTTTTAAAAAGTAATCAATCTGCGGATAATTGACGAGCGTAATATCACTGTCAAACGCACCTTCTACGAAATTCTTCCGGTGCAGAATTCGCCGGTAAGTCCACAATCCGGCGAAAGCCTTGTTCGGTTCGCGGTGCGGCGCGAAATTGTATGTAATCGGCTGCATTGTGCGCGGACTGATGCCGCCTAAACTCAAGAGTTTTCCGCTCCACGCCGGATTCAAATCCGGCACGAAATCGCGCCAGAATTCGTATTTTTCGGGCTTTTCAATCGTGTGATTTTCGCCGTCGTGAAAGCTCATCGCAAAACACGCGGAAAATGCCTGTGAATTATTCGGTTCAGCTGTTTCTTTCGCGTTCGGCTCGCCCGTTTCCGCTTTCGATTCCGCGCCGGTCACGAATTCCGTGCCTGTCAGCGGCAAAAGTTCGCCGAGTTCGGTCGCGTCAATAAAGTGTTTGGCTGAAATCGTAATATGTTCGCCGTTTTGCAAATTTACGAGCGTTACGCGGCGGACTCGATTATTTTCCATATCCGCCGCAACCGGAAAATGTTCGGTCAAAACTTGCAGATTTCCTTTTTGAATATATTCCGCCAGCTTCGCTTCGAGAACTTTCAAAAAAACTTTCGGCTCGGCACAAAGCGGCGAAACCCAGCCGTCGCCGGGATTCAAAACAGTATTGCTTCGCGCTTCTTCGGTTAGCGGGTAGAATTTTTTGTAGTGTTCTCTGACCGCATTTCGCATTTGGCGATAACTGCGCGTGCAGCCGAATTCTTCAATCCAGCCGTGTTCGTCGGGCGGTGTCGCCTGACTCGTCAATTGTCCGCCGACCCAATCGGATTCTTCGGTCAGAACGACGCTCAAGCCGCTTTCCGCTGCTGCCAAAGCCGCCGCGCAGCCGCCCAAACCGCCGCCGACAATTAAAATATCCGTTTGCAATTGCTTCATCAGAATTCAATTTGAACGCGGCGCGGCGACGACGACTAATTTTTCGTCAACCGATGTATTTTCGAGTTCCGTTTTCGCCAGCACGACGACTTGTTCGAGTTCCGCCAGACCCGAAAGATTGATGATTCGCGCTCCCGATAAAACGTGAACGTCAGGCAGAGCGCGTCCGGCATCGCCGAAATCCGTCAGTTTTGTAATCACCGATTCAAGGTCGCGTCCGATTTTTTCGACTGTCGAAGAATGAACTTCGGCGTTGTTTCTTTGCAGCCGGACAACACCCATTTTATCAACAACTCTGACAATCTGCCGCGTATTTGTAAATAAACCGAAAAAAGTTTTCGTTCTGATTTCCGCGACGAAAACGTAAAGTCCGGCAGTTTCAGCCGCTAATTTTACTGCCGATTTCTCCGTTTTCATCGAACGCGCCGCCGCTTCAAGACAGCCTTCAAGACCGCTGATTGCAGTTTTATTCTTATCTTTTTTAAGTTCGGTCGTGCCGAAGGCAACGGCGCGAACGAGATTGCGGCGCGTGTCAACTTCGATTTGCACTTCGACCGATTCGGGCAGCGCACCGATTTTTATCACCGCCTCACACGCTTCGCGGCGCACCTGCAAAATCTGTTCGGGCGAAGGATTCGTGATATTGCGTTCCACCACGTCGCGCACCATTGCGAGCGCAACACCGATGGTCGAGATTACTTCAGCTTTTTTGGCGAGTCGGGCGGGCAAATTCATTAGCTTTCCGGAGTATGGAACTAAAGATGCCGCGCCGCCGCCGCCGCCGACGAGTTCAACGGTGGCGCGGTCGAGATTGTATTCGATTATCAATTCGTCAATCTGTTTCTGCACTTTTCGGCACGAAACGTCCAAAACTCGTTTCGCCGCATCCTCGACGGACGCGCCGAGTTTTTCCGCTAAAGGCTTGAAAGCCGCCCGCGCCGCTTCAGCGTTTCCCTTGGCGAATGCGGTTTCGGGAATTAGTCCCAAAAGATTCGCCGCGCACGTCGGCGTTAAAGCGAACCGTTCGCCGTTTTCGCACTCAATCGCGATGTAATCGTCGGTGTCGTGCGCGGTCGGGCGCAGATGCACGAGTTTGGCATTTTCAAAAATTTTCGGCGTTTGAAAAGTCGAATAAGCAAGTCCGGCGATATGCGCCGAACGCGCTCCGACATCAACGATTTCACCGTTTCTCTCGCGCACCATACTGCCGCCCGCAATCGCCAAAGTTCTGACATCCAAAGTATTCAAATAAGTGCGATGCCCGCCGACTTTCGCCGCTTTTGTTTGCGGCTGACCGTCGCGGATTACGGAAATATCGGCACTCGTTCCGCCGACTTCGATAAAAATTCCGTCGGAAACTTTTTCATACATCAGCGCACCGGCAATCCCTGCCGCCGGACCGGAAAGCATCGTCATAATCGGGCGGCGATGCACTTCTTCGACCGACATCACGCCGCCGTCCGAACGCATAATCATCAGCGGCGCAGTGATTCCGGCGCGGCGGACGCATTCGTCGGTCATCGTCGCCGTGTAAATCATTTTCGGCAAAATCGCGCCGTTCAAAACAGCCGTTCGCGTTCTTGTTCGCAAACCGTAAAGCGTCGAAACTTCGTGTCCGCTCGTCGCAAAAATGCCTTTGCTGCGAACGAAGCGGGCGATTTTTTCTTCCAGTTCGATGTGGTCAACGCCGAACGCTTCGGAAACGGCGATGACTTCCGCGCCTTTCGCTTGAAAATTTTCGATAATTGCGGCAATCGTATTCTCGTTAAAATCTTTGCTAGAAACGAATTCGTGATGCGCCTTTAAAAAACGATTCGGCGCGAGTTCAATCGGCGGAACGCGCGTGTCAATTTTCGCTTTCCAGCCTTCAATTCCGCTGCCCAAACCGATCACGCCGACCTGCGCGACATCGCCTTCGAGCAGCGCATTAGTCGCCTGCGTCGTCGAATGCGCGATAAAAATCACATCGTCCGGCGATATTTCGAGTTCCCGCAAAGCGCGTTCAATCGCGTTGATAATTCCCAAAGCTACGCCTTCAGTCGCCGAATGCGTCGTCGGAACTTTAAGCTGCGAAACGACTTCGCGCGAATCGTTGTCCACCACGACGACATCGGTAAAAGTTCCGCCGACATCAATGCCGACGCGCACCTTCCGATTTTGGATTTTGGATTTTGGATTTTGGATTTCCATTTTTTACGCAACTTAGTGCCGCCAATCGCTTTTGAACTTTGCCTTTTTACTTGGTTATTCCCGCGCCGATTTGAAATAAATCGGGAATATTAACCGGCAGTTTCCCTTGAAATTTCACCTCGCCGAATATCGCCCGAACGGCGGCGGTTTGCGCGACTTCTTCGATGGCGTAAGTGACGGCGTAAATTTTCGCTTCGGGAAACTGGCGAATCATATACGGATTTCCGAACGCGATGACACCGACTTTTTTGTTATCGAGAGCGAGCATTTTCTTGACGAACGCAACCTGCGTTTCGGGCAGCGCGACCGTTCCTTTGGCGGCGGCGCGTTTGACGAACGGCGCGAGAATTATTGAGTCGTAATTTTTCGCGTCCGCCAAAATTTTCGCGTAATCGTCTGCGTTTGAACGGAAATCGAGTTTGACGATTTTCGCGTTCGGCTGACGTTTAATAATTTCGGTCGAAAATGTCGCGCCTTCAATCGGGTCGTCGTCCGCCGCGATGACGACGAACAAAATCTTTCGCGCCGCATCTTTGTTAATCGGCAGAAAATTCGTTTCGTTTCGCAAAAGCGTGATTGATTTTTCGGCGACGCGCATTGCTTCGGCGACGTTTTCGGGTTTTTCAACCATTGCGGTTGCCGCCGTTAAATCAACGAAACGATTACGAAAAAGTCCGATTTTATATTTCGCGTTCAGCAATCTTCTGACCGATTCGTTTAATCTTTCTTCGCTGATTTCGCCGCTTATGACCGCCGTTTCAATCGCTGAAATCGCCGCGTCAGCGTCGGGCGGAAACAGCACGACATCAACGCCCGCTTTAATCGCTGAAACCGCGCTCGCGCCGTTCGGATAGGCTTTGGTAATCGCGCCCATTTCCATCGAATCGGTCGTGATAATGCCGCCGAATTTTAAATCCTTTCGCAAAATATCGTTAATGATTTTCGGATTCAAAGTCGAAGGCAGATTGTCGCCCGTCACGTTCGGCACAGCCAGATGCGCCGTCATAATCGAATCAACTCCTTGCTCAATCGTCTGTTTGAACGGCGCGATTTCCGTTTCGTTCAGTTCGGCGCGGTTCGCGGAAATCACCGAAAGCCCGATGTGCGAATCGGTCGCCGTATTGCCGTGACCGGGAAAATGTTTCAATGTCGCCAAACAATTCGCTTCACGAACGCCGCGCGTTTGCGCCGCGACAAATTCGCCGACTTTGCGCGGGTCTGCGCCGAACGAGCGAATATTTATCACCGGATTATCGGGATTATTATTGACATCGGCGACCGGCGCGAAAAGCCAGTTCGCGCCGATTGCCCGCATTTCCTCGCAGATAATTTTCCCCTGATTATATGCCGCCTGCGTTTCGCCCGAAGCCGCCACGCCCATATTCGTCGTAAACGGCGTTCCGGTGCGAAGCTGCATCCGAAGTCCGCGCTCGTAATCAGCCGAAAAAAACAGAGGAATTTTCGCCATTCTCTGCGCTTCGTTCGTCAAAACCGCGATGGAATTGGCTTCGCCGCGAAAAAGCGTGAATCCGCCGACTTTTAATTCTTCGATTTGGCGGCGCATTTCCTTAAATTTCGTGCTGCCGACATTTGAAAATTCGCCGTTCAAAGGCATCACGATCATCTGCCCGATTTTCTCGCGCAAAGTCAGCGATTTGAGCGTCTGTTCGACTTGCCGCGCCTGATTCGGATCGGTTTTTATTGCTTGCGCCGCAACGATTGATTGACCGGCGATGATTAGTAAGGC
>JALYQJ010000221.1 GCA_030855875.1 Acidobacteriota bacterium | reverse complement strand
GCTTTTGCGCGATTCGCGTTATAAAGGAACGGCAAGTTTCGCGCAAATTAACAATTTAGCCGGTAACTCGCTCGGCGGAGATTTGAAAAGCTATCGCGCCGAATTTCTGAATTTGGTTGCAAAAGCGCGGCGTTTGAAAAACTAAACTTACGCCTGTTTTTTATAGCCACAAAAAGGCACAAAAATCGCAAAATATTTTTTTCAATTTTTATTTTTGCGCTTTTTGTGCCTTTTTGTGGCTATTGATCTTTGTCCGAAGTAAAATTACTTTTTTACAAGCGAGAGAATTTCCTGAATTAGTAAATCAGGTTCAAAAGGCTTCGTGTTGTATTTTTGGAATCCGACGCTAAAGGCTTTTTGCTTGTTTTCGTTGCTTGCAAACGCGCTCAGAGCAATCGCCGAAATATCTCCGCCATCTTTTTGCGGCAGTTTTCTGATGCGGCTGATAAACGAATAGCCGTCTTCTTCGGGCATTGCCAAATCCGAAATAATCACGTCCGGCAAATCGTTCGCTGAATTTTCCAACAGCTTCATCGCCGTTCTTGTTGATTCGGCAATTTTCACGCTCGCTCCGCACTGTTCGAGAAAAAGCGCGAGAACTTCACGCGAATCGTCGTCGTCTTCGACGAGAAGAATTTTTATTTCACGCAAAGGCTTTTCATCGGTGGCTTCAGGTTCGAGATCGCTTTCGGAAGTCGTCTGACCGGCAGCGGACAAAGGCAAAAACACCGTAAATGAAGAACCTTGTCCGAGACCGGGACTGTCGGCTTGAACAGTCCCGTTATGTTTTTCGACCAGAATTTTTACGATGGACAATCCCAAACCGAGTCCGCCTTTGTCCTGTAAATTATTTTCGTCGCCCTGCGAAAATTGGCGAAAGATATTCGGCAGCGATTCGGAACTGATACCTTGTCCGGTGTCTCTAACCGTTATCCTCGCAATGTCTCTCGTCATTTCGGCAGAAACTAAAACTTTGCCGCCCGTCGGAGTAAATTTCAGAGCATTTGAAATAAGATTATTAAAAACCTGCTGAAGCCTTCCCGCATCGGCAAAAATCGGAATTTCTTCACTGTCGGAATCGAGTTCAAGTTCGATATTTTTGCTTTCCGCCGTCGGTTTTTGCGAATTAAAAACGGTTTTTATGACTTCATATAAGTTGACCGGATGAAATTCGAGCCGCAATTTACCGGATGTAATTCGCGCCGAATCTACCAGATCGTTTATTAGTTGAGCCTGAGAGCGTGCGCTTCGTTCGATTGTTTCGAGTGCGCTTTTTTGCGTTTCAGCATCAACTTCTTTAGTTAAAAGGATTTTTGACCAACCGAGAATAGCATTGAGCGGCGAACGCAGTTCGTGCGACACGAAAGCGAGAAAAAAATCTTTTGCGCGATTTGCGTCTTCAGCTTCGTCACGCGCTCTTTTTTCGCGGTCGAATATTTTTGAAAGGTCCTGCTCGGCATTTTTTTGATTGGTAATCTTTCGGACAACGCCCATCATTTTATGCGGTTCGCCCCGTTCGTCGAGAAATGTTTTTCCGCGCGCTGAAATCCATTCGATTCCGCCGTTTGAATAAGCAACTCGAAATTGTTCGTTAAATTCCGTTCCGGTTGACTGCGAATTTTGCAAAACCGCTTCGACCCGCTCGCGGTCTTCGGGATGCACGATCTCTACGAATGATTCGTAAATCAGCGAATCATACGCAGGAGTTTCAAAAAACTCATTGCATTTCGGAGTCGAATAAACCGTATTTTCAACTAAATCCCAAAACCACAAACCGATTTCCGCGCTTTCGGCGGCATAAAGTAATTGTTCGCTGCGTTGTTTGTGATACTCGATTTCCTTTTCGCGTTCGGTCACGTCATATGCGCAAAAAAATATTTCCTGCGTCTCAGTCTGCGAGGAAGGATATAAATTAAGTTCGACTATCAATTTATTTTCCGAACTGATTCTAAATTCGAGCAAAGTTTTTATTGATTTTCCTTCGGCTGCGTCTTCGACAGCTTTATCGAGAATCTTGGAGGTATATTCGGACGACTGCCAAAACACGGTTTCGGAAAATTTTTGTCCGATTAACAGTTCAGGGTTGAAGTTTGTTTTCTCCAGAATTTTTCCGGTCAAACTTATCAAATATCCTTTGCCGTTCAGAAGTCCGAAAAATGCAAAAACATCGGAAAAAATGTTTTGAAATTGCTCGTTAAAATGAAAATCGGTTCGAGCCTGAACGTAAGGTGTATAGTCAAAATTTGTGTTCATAAAAAAATAATTATACGCAGATTAATTACTACCTTACGATTGCAGTTATGGAAATGCAATTTTGAAAACCAAAGTAACTTAATACAATATACAAGCAGAAAAACCCCGTTTCGATTTTCATCGGAAACGAGGTGTATTTGGCAAAAAAGGACTAGCCTGAAAAAGCGTTGCTGGTCTGAATATCAATTTTACAAAGCTAAACAACTTTTCTGCCGCTGACAAGCCGAATAACTAAAACTATCAATGCTACAACCAGAAGCAAATGAATCAAACTACCGGCAGTGCTTGTCATAAATCCTAACAACCATAAAACAACTAAAATAATAATAATGGTTTCCAACATATATTTTTCTCCTTCCTCTCAACTTAAGTTATGCCTCAAGCATTTGTAATACTCATAGTTCAATTAGTGTGCCAAATGCCTAAACCTTAATAAATAAGCATATTGAACATATTTATGCTCTCAAACTTAATTATTAATTTTACTATTTAGTATTAATTCGATACGAATGTTTTGCGTAACTATTTGAGAATGAGAAATATTTCAAATTAAAATAAAATTTGAAAATAAAAATTTATGATGAACAAATTCTTTTCGGAATATCTTTTTGGTTAAATCACATCTTTAGCTAATTAAAAAATGTATAGAAATGATGCAAAACTAATATTGGGATTTTTACTTACAAACTTTAAGTGCTGATAAAACAGGAGCTTTGGCTAATGGCACAGGCATTGCAATCTATTAAAAACGTAGGTTGATGACAATCTGTTTATGTAGAAATTATGCAGAAAAATAAGATTTTCATCAAAACAAATAGATTATTGTTACAGATTATCAAATTTGTTTAGAATCTATTTCATTTTGAAGTCATAAGCTATTGCTTTTCAAGTTTTAATATCCGGGGAGACTG
>JALYQJ010000488.1 GCA_030855875.1 Acidobacteriota bacterium | reverse complement strand
ACGACGGCGTATTTTTCGGATTTATTGTTTTCGTAATTCGTCGGAAATACAATTCGATACGGCATTTCACGCGCCATCAGTTTGCTGTTCAGTTTTAAATTCTGAATACTGACGGCGGATTTTGGTTGAGCCGCGTTTTGATTATCTGCCGTTTTGGGTTGTGCCGTCTGTCCGTAAACAGAAAACGGCAGAATCAAAGTCAGTGTCAACCAAAAAACTCGTGCGTTTCGTGCGTAATAATTAATATTTAATTTCATAGTTAATTTTATCCGAAAACTTTACCGAACCAGCCGCCTTCCGTGTCTTTGTGAGCGATTTGTGCGAGTTCGCCGGCATCGAGCCAGATTCCCGTGCATTTGTCGCAAACGTCAATCTTGATGTTTTCGTAATCGGTTTCGTGCAAAGTGCCGTCGCATTTCGGGCATTGAATTTCGGTCTTACGCGAATCTTCCGTGCCGATTTTCGCCTTCATTTTTTCGATAAGTTCCTGTTCCTGGCGGCGAAAATACTCGTTTTCCAAAGCTCTGCCGCGGTCGTCTAAATCTATTGCCATAAAAATTGCGCTCCTTAAAATTAAATAAAGTCTCTTTAGCAAAAAATACCAGACTACAGCCGAAGTTTCAAAAACGAATCTTGAAACTTTCTAAAAGTCACTTTTAATTTAACTTTTTAACTTTCGGTTTTGTGAATCGAACGGATTCGCTGACGTGCTTTTTTGGAACGTCTGATCGGATTGCGCCGTTTGAGATTGCTTCCCGCCCAATCCGATACTTGTCTGAGCGGATGCCATTCGAGTTCTTCCGCTTGAAGAACTTCACTCGAAGCGTCTTTTAATTTCAAAGTGCCGAACGCGACGAGGAAAATCAAAGCGTTAAAGAACAATCCGATGATGACAACCAACCAGCCAGGCGCGAGTCCGACCTGAGCGCGAAGAAAAAGAATTTCCCAAAATCTGAGTTTATCTTCGGGCGTAACAGCCGGAATCGGAAACGGATGAATATAAATTTTCAGCGTCCAGGATAGTGCCAGCAAAATAAAAATCCAGAGATAGTTTGCCCGTAAACGCCGCCCGACGGCTTCCAGTTCGCTGATCGTAAAATGCGGAGTAATCAAATCTGCCGCAATATGGTCTGCCCATTCTTTATCAGGCGCAATCGTGCGGTGCGAAAGCATCGGAGCGAAATATCCGGTTTCCAAAATTCTCACTCGATTCGCCCAAACCTCATAATAACGATAGCGTCGGGCTTCCATAAACAGAAAAATCGAAACCAGAATCGAATTTATCGGAATGGCGAAATGCGGATTATCGGCGGAACTGAAAACGAACGAAAGCGTCGCGCCGGCGGTGATGACCGCCCAATTTGTCGTCGCGTCGAGCCGGTTGCGCCAGACGTTTGAACGCTGAACCTCGCCGCGATAAAAATGCACCATCGCCGTATTAAATTCCGACGGCGAAAGTTTTTGCGGAATGGCAACCGGATTATTTTTCGGTTTTTGGCTGCGTGCGCGAACTTCTTCGGCAAAAGCTCTAAAAGCGGGCGGCACATTTGTGATATGAATGTCTTCGTCGGCGTTATTTTCGGATTGCCGAGCTTCGTTTTTCATAAGTCGCGTCAGGGAAATAGCGGTCGGCGGTTTCAATCGCGCCAGTTAAAATTTAACCCTTTCAGGCTTCAGATGCAAGAAATTAAAACTCAAAGTTTACATAGTCCACAGAAGTTCATAGAGTTTTCAAATTTTAGTTTATTCGCTGGAAACAATTTGTTCTACGCTTTCAAATTTTAGGTATCCTTTGAAATAGGATATGTTCGACTCCTCATAAATATAATTTTAAAAACACACCCTTCGTAATGAAACTCACCGGATGCCGAAACTATTCAACACCTCGAAAAACCATTAAGTGGTGATTGAAGTAATGCCTCAGTAAAAAGTTATGGAGTGATTTTTAGCCAAGTTAAGGCTTTGGACTACCGAATAATTCTTCGGCGATGTCCAAATCTTTGATTTGGCTTAATTTGTTTAAGGCTTTCACTAATTT
>JALYQJ010000478.1 GCA_030855875.1 Acidobacteriota bacterium | reverse complement strand
CGCGTCTCGGTTCGGCGGATTTTAATCCGAAATTTCAAAATTCAAAACAATTTCAATTCAGCAACACGCTCACTTATCTTCGCGGCGCGCACACATTTCGATTCGGAACGGAAATTTTAGCTCCGCTGATTCTCGATTTTCTCGATATTCCGGTGGCTCGCGGACGTTTTGCTTTTAACGGTTTTTACACGCAGCTTTCGCCCGGTGTCAGCGGAACGGGCAGCTCGGTTGCCGACTTTTTGACCGGAAATCCGATTCAGGCGGCTTTGACGAACACCTTTGTCGTCAATCAACGCCGCGAAATGTATTCGTTTTTCGTGCAGGACGATTGGAAAGTGAGATCGAATCTGACCGTTAATTTGGGATTGCGCTACGATTACGGAACGCCGTATTCCGAAGCCCAAAACCGCCAGGTTAATTTTGACGCGGAAGCTGCCGCCCGCGCCACTAATCAAGCCGAAGCCTTTGCCAGTTTGCGTCAGGCGACGGACGGCAGCATCGAAAACCGCGCACTCGTCAAACCCGACCGCAACAACTTCGCGCCGCGCGTCGGCTTCGCTTATTCGGTCAATGACAAATTCGTCGTGCGCGGCGGTTACGGCATTTTCTACAACTTGCTTGACCGCATCGGCTCGGAAGATCAAATCTCGATCAATCCGCCGTCGGTCGTGCAGTTTCAGGCGACCGGAAACGGCGTTGCATTGCCGCTCGGCACAATTAATCTGACAACCGGATTTCCGGCGAACACGCTCGACCCGAACAATGTGCAGGTTCGCAATCTGCGGATTCGCGCCATTAACCCGGAATCGAGAGTTCCGTATTTGCAGCAAGGCAGCTTCGGCGTTCAGTATCAATTTGCCGGAAACTGGTTTGCCGAAGCCAATTACGTTCACACCAGAGGAACGAAACTTTACGTTTTGCGCGATTTGAATCAGGCTGATCCGGCGACGGTTGTCAACGGATTGGTCACGGCGCGTCCGCGTCCGTTCGCGCAATTCGGCGAAGTCGAATACCGCGACGATTTGGGAATATCGCGCTATAACGCCCTTGAAACGACGCTCGACAAACGCTTTTCAAACGGCTACACGATTCGCGCCGTCTACACTTTGTCGAATTCCAAAGACAACACCGGCGAACATTTGACCAATAACGGTTCGAGTTCGAGTTTGCCGAATTCGCGCGACGCTTCGCTCTGGTATGGCGATTCGGATTTCGATGTCAAACATCGTTTCGTGATAAACGGTATTTGGGAATTGCCGTTCGGCAAAGGCAAGAAATATTTTAGCGAAGGCATCGGCGCAGCGATTTTCGGCGGTTGGGATATAGCCGGAAGTTTCAATCACCGCACCGGCAAACCGTTCACGGTTTCGCAGGGCGGCGACCCGCTTCGTGTCGGAGGTTTTCAGCCGACGCTGCCGAATCTGGTCGGCAACCCGAATCTGGAAAATCCGACGATTGACCGTTGGTTCGATCCGGCGGCGTTTCAGCTTTTAACTCCGGGCGTTTCCGGCTTTGGCGACCAACGCCGCAATGTTTTGCGCGGACCGAAATTCGCGTCGCTCGATTTCGCCGTTCACCGCCGTTTTGGATTATGGAACGAAGACACTAATCTGGAGTTTCGATGGGAAGTTTTCAACGCGCTTAACCGGGCGAATTTTGCCTTGCCGAACCGACAAATCAACTCATCGAGCGTCGGAACAATCACCGCGTTGCAGGGCGACCCGCGCGTAATGCAGTTCGCCGTGCGATTCAATTTTTAATCAACGCCCTCGATTGATTATTTCGGAGGAGCGGAAAAACAAAATCCGTTCCTCCACTTTTTATTTTCAAGTTATGCACAAATTTATTGTTGGTTTTTTCCTGCTTTTTTTTCTGCTTTTTTTCCTGCTTTTTATTCCGCTTTTCGTGCAAGCGCAAACTTTCGAGAAAACAATTTCGATTCCCGCGCCGAAAGAAGGCGCAAGCCGGTATTTCTACGTTCCGTTTGAAGTTCCCGCCAATATAAAAAGCCTCACCCTTTCCTACCAATACGATAAAAAAAACGGCGCGAATGTTTTGGATTTAGGCGTTTTCGATTCGCGCTTTGACGAAAGCGAACAAACTTTGCGCGGCTTTCGCGGCTGGAGCGGCGGGCG
>JALYQJ010000460.1 GCA_030855875.1 Acidobacteriota bacterium | reverse complement strand
CTATTATTGAAAATCTACCACTGTTGGTAAGAAGTAAATTATAGATGAACGGTTGTTATTTAACAACAAAACGTCGCTCAAATTGAATAGTCGGATAAAATTGTTTGGTGGTTTTTGACGGAACGCGAACTGGAGTTCGCGTTCCGTTGCCGCAGTTATAATTTATTTTGTCCGATTAATTATGAAAAATCAGATGCTCACCGACGGCACTTTTAAAAAGTCAAAGGCTTCGTTTACAAGCGAAGCACTTGACTTTTTTGTTTATCGAACGAAGGCGTTAGGTGCGGCAATGTCTTCAGCTAATCCGAATTGAACTCCTAAAAAACCCTGAGTCGAACGAAGAAAATACCACGTTCCGGTTGACGGTCGGAAAACTGCAATGTCGGCTCGTCCGTCGCCGTCATAATCGGCGGCGACCGGATTATCTTCCGGCAAACCGAACGAATTGACTTCGTAGGAATCGGTGCTGCTGTTGATGCGATACCATTTGCCGTCAGCCGGGCGAAAAACTGAAACGTCGGTTTTGCCGTCGCCGTCGAAATCGGCTGGAACGGGTTTGTCACCTGCGAGTCCGAACGATTGAACGAATAACGAGCCGCTGCCGCTGTTAGTGCGATACCAAACACCGTCCGACGGTCGCCAGACGGCAATATCCGCTTTGCCATCGCCGTCGAAATCTCCGATTGTCGGTTTATCCTCCGCGATCCCGAACTTTTGAGTTATCACCGCGCCGCTGCTGCTCTGGAGAATCCACCAGGTTCCGGTCGTAGGTCGGAAAATCGCCAAATCCGCTTTGCCGTCGCCGTCGTAATCGGCAGGAACCGGCAAATCTCCGACAGTTCCGAAATCAGCCGCTGAAAAGCTGCCGTTTGAACTGTCAAGCCGATACCAAACGCCGGTCGAAGGACGAAATACGGAAATGTCGGTTTTGCCGTCGCCGTCAAAATCAGCCGGTGCGAGCAAATCTCCAGGTGTGCCGAATTGATTGAGATTGTATGCGCCGTTCGCGCTGTTTTGAATATACCAGACGTTATTTGACGGTCGCCAAACCGCAATATCAGCTTTGCCGTCGCCGTCATAATCGAATGCGGGTTTTTTATCAATCGCCTGCAAAGCATTGCCGATTTTGATTCGAGTCTTTGAAAGACCGTTGCGCGTATCGGTAATCGCTTGTCCGCTGATAGTTAAGGCGTTCACGATTTTCGATACCGAAGCGTTCGGAGAGCGTTGTTTGAGAACGGCGAATGCTCCCGCAACGTGCGGAGCCGCCATCGAAGTGCCGGAATAATTGCTGTAACCGCCGTTCGGAATCGAAGAAGCGATCCAGCGACCGGGCGCGAGCAGACTCAAATTTCCATTGGCATTTGAAAAATTTGAAATAGCGTCCGAAGTCGTGCTGGAACTTCCGTCGTCGGTCGAACCGACGCTTACCGAAGTCGAAATGCAAGCCGGTGCACTCATTGCATCCGTAAAACTGCCGTTGCCGGATGAAACGACCGTCGCCACGCCGACCGAACGCAGATTATCAATCGCCGCTTTTCGTGCGCTTTGCACTGCATCGCAGCCGGACAAATATTTGCCGCCGCCCAAACTCATATTGACAGCAGCAATTTTCATTGTGTTGCTCAAAACCAAAACTCTTTCGAGAGCTTTAATCTGGTCTGAAACATACGTCAGAATGCAGGGCGCGGGAGTCGTGCCGCAGGCGGTCGCGTCATCAACTTTGGAAAAAACCTGAAGCGCGATAATATCCGCATCTTTCGCCACGCCGCTAAACCCTGAACCGCGACCGGCGGCGATTCCGGCAACGTGCGTTCCGTGAGCGCAGCCCGAAATCGTCGTCGCGCAGTTCAAACCCGAATCCGGCGCAACCGATTCGGCAACGCCATTCGGACAAAGACTCGTCGCATTGCCGTAAGTAGACGAATAACAGCCTTCGGAAACGATTTTGCCGCTTAAAAACGGATGGTTTTTATCAACGCCCGTATCCAAAATCGCAATCGTTTGACCGGCTCCCGAAAAACCGCTGTTCCACGCCTCCGTTGCGCCGATTAAAGCCGTACTTTCGGCAAGCGTCGGCGGGGAAAGCTCGTCTTCCTCGATAGTCAAAATTTGCGGATCGTTTTTGAGTTGTTCAAGCGTCGCTGCGTCGGTTTCAAATGACACAAATGGAATTGTCCTAAATTGTTTTAATTTTTCGAGAAGGCGGGATTGATGACGACCGACAAAATTATCCTGTCGCTGTTTTATCTTCTCGCGCTGCTGCTGTTTTTCCTTAGAATCCAATTTGCCTTCGGGTTTAACTTCGGAACGCAAACCGACGATAACGCGCACCGTGCCGGTTTGCTGTGCCGTATCAATCAATTCGACGAACTTTTCCCGCTTTTTCGCGTCGGTAATCTGCTCGGTTTCCGACGATTGAGCTTCAGTATTGTTTAGTAAAAAGTTCGCAAATGCGGCGCAAACAATGGCGATAAAAACAAGCAGCGATAATTTTTTCATATATTTTTATTTTTTATAAATAACTCCAGTTGCGAGTCGGGAGCAAAACTACTAAAAATTTCAAGTTATATCGGGCAAAACAAAAAACAAGGAACGCTTAGTTAACGATTGATGCGTTGTGGAAAGAACTGTTCACAACGATTTCAGCCAATTAATCAAAAATCATCTGGAAACAAAATATCGAAAAATCAGATTCAAAGATTAAATTCTACTTATTTATTGGGGTGTATGGCGTAATTAGATGCAGGTTTTTGTAAAAGGTTTGAAACTTTTTTTCGTAATATTTTTTTCGCTTTATCTGAATCATAATGTAAAAAGGCTTCGCTCAATTTTGAGCGAAGCCTTTTTACAAAAATGCGAAAAATTATCAGCGAACAAAAGCATTCGGAGAGGGTAAATCGCCGTTTATACCGAATGTCTGAGCCGTAAAACCTTGAGTCGAGCGAAGCAAATACCAGATTCCGGTTGACGGTCGCCAAACCGCAAAATCAGCCTTGCCGTCGCCGTCATAATCCGCCGCTACCGGTTTATCTTCCGACAATCCGAAACCGACCGAACTAAACGAACCGTCGCCGCTTTTCATCAGATACCAAACTCCGTTTGAAGGTCTGAATACGGCAATATCGGTTTTTCCATCGCCGTCGAAGTCCGCCGCCGTCGGCTTGTCTTCCGGCAATCCAAAACCGAAAGCGACAAATGAATTATCGGAACTGTTCAAACGATACCAAATGCCGTTCGACGGTCGCCAGACGGCAATGTCCGCTTTCCCGTCACCGTCGAAATCTCCGACCGTCGGTTTGTCCTCCGAAAGACCGAAAGATACGGCGGAAGATTGATTATTACTGCTGTTCAGACGATACCAGCCACCGCTCGAAGGTCTAAAAACAACAAGATCAGCTTTGCCGTCGCCATCATAATCCGCCGGAGCAGGAACGTCGCCCGCGATGCCGAATTTGACGACCGAATAACTGTTATTGGAAGAATTAAGCCAATACCAAACGCCGGTCGAAGGACGATAAACCGCAATATCGGTTTTCCCGTCGCCATCGAAATCAGTCGGAGCGATTTGGTCGTCGCTCAAACCGAACTGCTGAATATTATACGAATTGTTTGAACTGTTCTGGATATACCACACTCTTTCGGAGGGTCGAAATACCGAGATGTCAGATTTTCCGTCGCCGTCGTAATCGAAGTTTGGATTACGAATCAAGACATCATCGCCCAAATAGCGAGCGACTGCAAAATCTCCATTATTGCCAGAATAACTAAAACCTGCGACGATTATTTTTCCGTCTTGTTGTAACTTTACATCAAAGCCGCCATCATCAGATGAACCAAAATCAGTTGTGACTTTTCCGTTTACCCCAAAACTCGCATCAGTTACTCCGTCAGCATTAAATCGAGCAAGAGCAAAATCACGATTTGGCAAATTCCCGGTTAGTCCGGCAATTACAATTTTTCCGTTTTGCTGTGTAGTTAACGAATAAGCTGTATCATTTGCCAATCCAAACGACGTTGTAGCAAATCCGTTATTATTAAATGAACTGTCAACTGTCCCGTTTGAATTATAACGGGCGAGAATAAAATCAAGGTTTGCGCCGTTTGAATAGTCACCGGCAACGACAAACTTTCCATTCGGCAAAAGCCCGATTGAAAAAAGCCGGTCATTCCCATTTCCAATAGATGTTGTTACTTTTCCGCTATTGCCGAAGCTAGTATCCAAAGAACCATCGTTATTGTACTTGACTAGTGCAAAATCTAAATTATTTCCGTTGTGTGCATAACCGGTTGCAATTAATCTTCCGTCAGGTAATAAAGCGGCTGAATAGATTTCATCTCGCCCTGCGCCGAATCCGGTTGTTACTCGTCCATCAATATCGAATGTTGTATCAAGAGAGCCGTCTGTATTATATCTGGCAAGAGCAAAGTCATAATCGTTTCCATTTTTAACAGAGCCGAAAACAACTATTTTACCGTTGTTTTGAAGCAAAACGCCTGAATTAGAAATTGACCCGTTACTGAAGGATGTAACAACTTTACCACCGTTTCCGAATGAAGTATCAAGCGATCCATTCGGATTATATCTTACTACAGCAAATCCATAACTGAAGCCTGTGCCTGCAGAACCTGACACAATTATTTTTCCATCTTGTTGTAATACTATACCGAGTGGAACATCAAATAAACTACCGAAATCAGTTATGACCTTGCCATTATTTCCAAACGAAAAATCCAAACTTCCATCAATGGTATACCTTACTAACCCAAAGTCGCCGAAACCATTTAGTGTTGTAGAATATCCGGCAACTAAAATCTTTCGATCTGGTTGTATTGCAATACGGTAACCTTCATCATCACCTACATCTAAAGCGGTCTTGAGTTTACCTCCGCTTCCGAATGTTAAATCAAGGTCGCCGGACGCGGACTGAGCGGTTAAAACTGAAGCGAGTATTATTAAGCAAACAAACATTGAACTAAAAATTCGTTTTTGATTTAAAAAAGTAAAAAACGAAATTAAGTTAATTATTTTTTTCATAAATTTTTTTGAATTGTGTGATTTAAGTTACTAGAGAAATTTTAAAGGTTGTAATTAAAAATAAGTAACATAAATTAAATGAGTTGAGCAAGCTAAGTAAAAAAATAATACACGACTTCGCAACGGTTTTACGCTTGTAAGTCTTATTTCAATGGTTATTCTCCGAACTTTTATTGACTTGAGGAGATTCAGATAGTATTTACTGTTTCCAACGACCAAAAAAATAATTTCTAAGTAAAAAAGGCTTCGCTCAAATTTGAGCGAAGCCTTTTTACATTTTGGAATTTGAAATCTGAAATTTGTAATCTCAGATTACATTCCCATTCCCATTCCGCCCATACCGCCGCCCATGCCGCCGTGCATATCGCCGCCTTTTTCGTCGGGCGAATCGGCAATCATTGCTTCGGTCGTCAGCATCAGACCGGCAATCGAAGCCGCGTTTTGCAGAGCGTAGCGCGTAACTTTCGCCGGATCAATCACGCCTGCTGCAACCAAATCTTCAAATTTTTCGGTTGCCGCGTTGAATCCGTAAGTTTCGCTGTCTTCAGCGCGGATTTTTTCGACGATCACCGCGCCTTCTTTGCCGGCATTAGCGACAATCTGGCGAAGCGGTTCTTCGAGAGCGCGTTTGATGATGTTGACACCGATTTTTTCGTCGGGATCGCCGCCTTCTTCGACTTGATACGAATCAAGAACCTTTGCCGCGCGAACCAGAGTTACACCGCCGCCGGGAACGATTCCTTCTTCGACTGCCGCGCGGGTCGCGTGCATCGCGTCTTCAACGCGGGCTTTCTTTTCCTTCATTTCGGTTTCGGTCGCCGCGCCGACTTTGATGACGGCAACGCCGCCGACTAATTTGGCGAGACGTTCCTGCAATTTTTCGCGGTCGTAATCCGAAGTGGTTTCTTCGACCTGATTGCGAATCGTTTTGACGCGACCTTCGACCGCACCCGCATCGCCCTGACCGTCAACAATCGTCGTGTTATCTTTGTCAATCGTAATGCGTTTGGCTTTCCCTAAATCTTCAACCGTAACGGTTTCGAGCTTGATGCCCAAATCTTCGGAAATGACTTTGCCGCCCGTTAAGGTTGCAATATCTTCAAGCATCGCTTTACGACGGTCGCCGAATCCCGGAGCTTTGACAGCCGCGACATTGAGAGTTCCGCGCAGTTTGTTAACAACCAAAGTCGCCAGAGCCTCGCCTTCGACATCTTCAGCAATGATGAGAAGCGGTCTGCCCATTTTCGCAACCTGTTCCAAAATTGGCAGAAGATCGCGCATATTGGAAACTTTTTTCTCGTTGATGAGAATTAAAGGTTCGTCCAAAACGACTTCCATCCGGTCGGCATCGGTCACGAAATAAGGCGAAAGATAACCGCGGTCAAACTGCATTCCGTCAACGACTTCGAGCGTCGTGTCCATCGTGCGCGATTCTTCAACCGTGATAACGCCGTCTTTTCCGACTTTATCCATAGCTTCGGCGATAATTTCACCGATTTTCGTGTCGCCGTTTGCCGAAACGGTTCCGACCTGTGCGATTACATCGCCGGAAATCGGTTTTGACAAGCGTTGAATTTCTGCAACTACCAGCGTGACCGCTTTTTCGATTCCGCGTTTAAGAGCCATCGGATTTGCGCCCGCCGCAACTGTGCGAACGCCTTCTTTGAAGATCGCTTGAGCCAAAACCGTCGCGGTCGTCGTTCCGTCACCGGCGACATCCGAAGTTTTGCTGGCGACTTCGCGCACCATCTGTGCGCCCATATTTTCCAGAGAATCTTTTAATTCGATTTCTTTCGCAACCGTCACGCCGTCTTTCGTGATCGTCGGCGAGCCGAATTTTTTGTCAATAACGACGTTGCGACCTTTAGGTCCCAATGTAACCTTTACCGCGTCTGCGAGTTGATTAACTCCGCGTAAAATAGCGGCGCGTGATTCTTCACCGTGAATAACTTGTTTAGCCATAATATTTTATAATCTCCTTCTAAAAATTAGTTCAAGGTTCAAAGTTTAAGGTTCAAGGCTGAAAAACAAACTTTGAAATTTGAACAATAAACTTTGAACTAATTAGCGTTTGCTCCGGCGCGTTCGATAATTCCTAAGATTTCGTCCTCGCGCATAATCAACAGTTCTTCGCCGTCAATTTTGATTTCCGAACCGCTGTATTTGCCGAACAAAATGCGGTCGCCTTCTTTGACATCCAAAGTCTGACGAGAACCGTCTTCTTTGTATTTGCCTTCACCGGCAGCGATAACTTCACCTTCCTGCGGTTTTTCCTTTGCCGAATCGGGGATAAATAATCCACCGGCGGTTTGATTTGTGGTGTCTTCAATTCGACGAATAATCACGCGGTCGTGTAACGGTTTGATTTTTGTAGCCATTGTTTTTGTCACTCCTTTTGAAAATTTAATAAAAAGTTTAAGATAACGACTCGAACTTCTCTGTGCGAAAATTATACTCTTGGCAGTCTTTGTTCGAGAGTGCCAGTATAAAAAACACAGCTTAAAATGTCAATTGTGAATGTGAAATTTCAGAAAATCTGACAATCTTATTATCAAGTTTGTATGAATGTATCAGAATTAAATATTTATCCGATAAAATCTCTCGGCGGAATTTCCCTAAAGTCATCAATCGTCGAAGAACGCGGATTGCAATTTGACCGGCGTTGGCTGCTCGTTGATGATAAAAATCATTTTTTAACGCAACGCGAATTTCCGCAGATGGCAAGATTTACGATTGAATTGGGGAATGAAGAATTAAATATCAAGTTTGAAGGCAATAATCTAACGATTCCGTTTCAGGCGAATTCGGAAGAATCTGGAAATGTGAAAATTTGGAGCAGCCGCGTTAAAACGAAATTTTGTGCGGATGAAATAAACGAATGGTTTTCTGAAAATTTGCAGACAAAATGCCGTTTGGTTGTGATGACGAAAGAATCAAAACGCATTGTCGAACCTTTTTACGCTGTCAGAAAGTTTAAGGATACGGTGAGTTTTGCCGACGCTTATCCGTATCTATTAATCGGCACAGATTCGTTAACGGATTTGAACGGTAAACTCGAAAAGCCTCTGCCGATGAATCGTTTTCGACCTAATTTTGTCATTTCCGGTTCGGAGGCGTTTGCCGAGGATTCGTGGAAGAAAATCAAAATCGGCGATACGATTTTTCACGTTGTCAAAAATTGCGCCCGCTGCGTGATAACTACGATTGATCAGGAAAAAGGAGCGAAAAACGGTGCGGAACCGCTGGCGACGCTGGCAAAATACAGAAATAAAAACGGAAAAGTTTCTTTTGGTCGTTATATGATTGTAATGCCTCAGTAAAAAGTTATGGAGTGATTTTTAGCCAAGTTAAGGCTTTGGACTACCGAATAATTCTTCGGCGATGTCCAAATCTTTGATTTGGCTTAATTTGTTTAAGGCTTTCAC
>JALYQJ010000211.1 GCA_030855875.1 Acidobacteriota bacterium | reverse complement strand
GTTTGCCCGGAAAGCGACGAATCGCGCATCACCATTACTTCAAAAAGCTCGACTTCATCGCCCTCCAAAACGTGATCGTTAAGCATAAAATCAGCTTTGATTTCCAGTCCGACTTCCTCTTTGACGCGCAAAATATCGGCGAGCGTTCCTTCGACAATCAGCAAATCGCGCCGTTCGATGCGTTCCTGTGCGCTCGGCGAAGTAATTTGTCGGTCGCCGCGAATAATACCGAGAACATTGAGGTCAAGTTCGAGATTGAGATTAGCTTCACCGAGCGTTTTGCCGACCAGATTCGATTCGGGCAAAACGAGCAGTTCGGAAATATACTCGCGGATGGCGTATTGTTCGGTAAACGAATCTTCGCCGCCGCGTCTCGGAAGAAGTTTTCTGCCGATGAAAAGCATATAAACCAGTCCGACTAACGCCGTAATTGCGCCGACCGGAGTTAGTTCAAACATCGAAAGCGGCTCCATTCCGTAGCGTTGTATCGCGCCGCTGACCGCCAGATTGGTAGAAGTTCCGATAAGTGTGCAGCTTCCGCCCAAAATTGCGCCGAAGGCGAGCGGCATTAAAAGTTTTGACGGCGCAATCTTCGCTTTTTGGGCTAAACCGATGACGACCGGCAGAAACATCGCCGTCGTCGTCGTGTTTTTCAAAACTGAAGCCGAAACTCCCGCCACCGTCATAATCAAAGCCGTCAGCAAAAATTCGTTATTGCCCGCGATGCGGTAAAGTCTGCGCCCGATCAAATCCACCAATCCGGTTTTGATAAGACCGCCGACTAATATAAAAAGTCCGGCGATGGTGATGATAATATCGTTTCCAAAACCGGCAACGCCTTCCTGAACGGTCAAAACGCCGGTCATTACGAGTCCGATGACGAGCAGAATTCCGACAATATCAACGGGCAATTTCTCCGAGCCGAAAAGCACGAGAGCAACCAGAAGTAAAAGTAAAGTAATAACAATCGGTGACATTGGAAGTAAGAATACAGAAAATCGGCGGGTTTGAAAAGACAAATATATTGATAAATATTGAAGATGCGAATTGATTAAATCAACCCCGGTTGACGGTTGTGAAAGTTTATTTTATTTACCTGCGAAAGATGCGAAAAACGCGAAAAAAATCGCAGAATAAAATATAAAAATAAATTTTTCGCGCTTTTTCGCGTCTTTCGCGGGCAATTTTTTTGAAAAGCGATTTTACTGTTTTCGTTTTAATTCCCTGATTCTTTTCAAAAGCTGCGGTGCGAGACGCACGGTTTGAAACAGCGAGCCGGACGCGAAATGTCTGGCAAATCCGCGAAAAGTTTCAATTGCGTTTGCCGAATAGCCGAACCACCAGACGTTTGGCAAAAGTGTGCTGCGGTTAATGTGAATATGCTGCGGCGCGACGAGTTCGAGCAATCCTAGTTTGCCGTGCGTTCTGCCGTAACCGCTTTGTTTGAAACCGCCCCAAGGCGTTTGCCCGATGCCGTGCGTGTAGAGAACTTCGTTGATTGTCACCGTTCCCGCCAGAATTTTTTCCGCGACGCGCTTTCCTTTTGGAATATTGCGCGTCCAGACGCTTGCCGTTAAACCGAAATCCGTATCGTTGGCGAGTTCGACGGCTTTTTCTTCGGTTGTAAAAATAGCAATCGGCAAAGTCGGACCGAAAGTTTCCTCGCGCATTCCGCGCATTTCATTATTGACTCCGGCGATTACCGTCGGCTGAAAAAATGTTCCCTCAAAATCTTTGTTGCGTCGTCCGCCGGTTAAAATTTTCGCACCGCTTTTCTCAAAATCCGCAACGTGGTCTTCGACGATTTTTAACTGATTTTCGCTGACCATCGCGCCGATGTCGGTTGTTTCTTCGCTTCCCAAATTTTGCTGAAGTTTTTTCGTTTTTGCGACGACTAAGTTTATAAATTCATCGGCGATTGATTCTTCGACATAAAGTCTTTCGACCGACGAGCAAGCCTGACCGGAATTGGTAAATGCACCCCAAACCGCCGCGCTCGAAGCCGCTTCCGTGTCAGCGTCGGCAAAAACAATCATCGGGTCTTTGCCGCCGAGTTCGAGAACGACGGGCGTTAAGGTTTTCGCCGCATTAGCCGCAATTTTTCTTCCGGTGGCGACGCTTCCGGTGAACATAATTTTGTTGACACCGGCTTCGACGATTGCCGCGCCGGTTTTGCCGTCGCCAGTCACAATCTGCAAAACATTTTCCGGCAATCCGGCTTTTTCAAAAATCTCGCCGATTTTTTGTCCGACTAAAGGCGTGAGTTCGCTCGGTTTCAAAACGACCGTATTGCCCGCCATCAAAGCCATCACGACTTCGCCGAGCGGAATCGAAAACGGAAAATTCCACGGCGAAATAATTCCGATTACGCCGAGCGGTTTATAAATAATTTTTGATGAACGTCCGAGAAATTTGAGCTGTCCGATATTGATTTTTTCGGGTTTGAGAATTTTCCGCGCATTGCGGGCGAAATACTGCATTAAATCCAAAACCGGAGCGATTTCGGCGGAAAACGCTTCGGCGACCGGCTTGCCGGATTCGTCGGAGATAAGCCGAGCGATTTCGTCCATTTCCGACAAAATAATTTCGCGGGCTTTGATGATAAATCGGGCGCGTTCCGCGAATGAGATTCCGCGCCACTTTTCGAACGCTTCGACTGATTTTCGGACGGCGATTCGCACGTTTTCCGCCGAATTATTTTCGACGCGCCCGATTTCTTCGCCGGTCGCCGGATTGTAGGAAATAATTTCTTCGTCCGTCATTGAAACTGAAAGAACCGCGCTCATTTGTTTTTCTCCTCTGCTCAAAAACCTTTTGTTTAATATAAAACGAAAGCGTAAATTTTGATAATCAACGCGACTATTTCGGAGAAATCACAATCTTCTTGACAAAGTGATTTCCGAATATTATTCTTTCATTTGTAAGAAAATCAGAATGATTAACGAAATTGACATAAAAATACTAAATATTATTCAGCAAGATGCGCGAATAGCGAATGCGGAAATCGCCCGGCAAATCGGGCTTGCGCCGTCGGCTGTGCTTGAGCGTTTGCGGAAATTAGAAGAGCGCGGCGTAATCAGGCGATACACGGCGGAAATTGACGCGGCTGAAGTCGGTTTCGGAATTACGGCGTTCGTTTTTGTTCGCACGAACGAATGCGGCGACGGAACCGATCAGCTTTTGGCACAGATTCCCGAAGTTTTGGAAGTTCACGACGTAGCGGGCGAAGATTCTTATCTGCTCAAAGTCCGTGCGAAAAATACGGAAGATTTAGCCAGAATTCTGCGCGAAAAATTCAAGTCTTTGCCGAATGTTTTATCAACGCGAACGACCGTCGTTTTGCAGACGATCAAGGAAACGATTGCTCTGCCGCTCGACAGAATAAGCGAAGATTCAAGCGTGAAACTCAAAAAACACGGCAAGTAAGGATAGGTAAATTACAAAGAATTCAAGGTGACGAAATGCAGAAACAAGCGGAAATAAACACGAATTATTTCAACCGCAAAACCGTTTTATTATTGGCGGCGTTTGCGGCGATTTACATTTTTTGGGGTTCGACGTATTTGGCGATTAAATACGCGATTGAAACGCTGCCGCCGTTTTTGATGGCGGGCGCGAGATTTGTCATCGCCGGTGCGATTTTGTATCTGATTGCGCGTTTTTCAAAAGATTACGAAAAGCCGAAATTCGTTCACTGGAAAACGAGTTTTGTCGTTGGAACGCTTCTTTTATTGGGCGGAAACGGCGGCGTAGTTTTCGCCGAACATTATATTTCATCGAGCCTTGCCGCGCTGCTCGTCGCCACCGAACCTTTCTGGATTGTTTTGCTGAGTTGGCTCTGGCTTAAAAAAGCGCGTCCGAATCTGAAAGTCGTCAGCGGTCTCGCGCTCGGATTTCTCGGTGTCTGGTTTTTGATTAGCGGACAAACGGCGGGCGGCGCGACCTCCGACAACTCGATGCAGCTTTTCAGCGCGATTGCGGTGATTGGGTCGGCGATGTGCTGGGCGACCGGCTCGATTTACGGTCTGCGTGCGCCGGTTCCGAAATCCGCGATTCTGACATCGGGAATGCAGATGTTTTCCGGCGGTTTGGTTTTGCTCGTAGTCAGTTTAATTTTCGGCGAATGGACGAGTTTTAACGTCGCGGAAGTTTCAAACAATTCGTGGTTCGGGTTAATTTACCTGATAATTTTCGGCTCGCTCATCGGTTTTACGGCTTACAGTTGGCTTCTGAAAAACGCGCAGCCCGCGATGGTGGCGACTTACGCTTACGTTAATCCGATCATCGCTGTTCTGCTCGGATGGCTGATCGCCGGTGAATCTTTTACCGGACAAATGCTGATCGGCGCAGGTATTATTGTCGGTTCGGTCGTACTGATTACTTCGCACGATAAAAATGAAGGCGATTCGGTAACGGAAGATGAAGTTCACGAATCTCAAACTCCGGCGGGAAATCGTCCGGCTTTATCGGCTTCTGCTTGATTGTAAATAGTCAAAATAAAAATCAAAGAAAAATAAACGGAGACAGGCGATGATAAAATCCAAAACTAAATTCGCGCCTCTCTTCGTTTATTTTCCTAATTATCCTGCTGACAATTATGGTAATGCTTCTTTCATTCGGGCTACTCTGAAAGACCGGATTTCGCCATAATCGTCGTTACATAGCCCGCCAAAATCTGCGCTTCTCTGAAAGCGGCAAGTAAATCACTTCCCCATTCGCTGTTGAAATTGTCAAGATGCGTAGTCAATTCGTCGTTGAATTTGTCAACCATCGCCTCGATTTTACTTCCCGGCGTATTTTTCAAGGTTGCGATAACAGCACCCAAATCGCTCAATGTTCCACTAAATTCACTCTGAGAAACGCTGCCGTTCGTCACGATTGACTGGAAAAAGGGCATCTGTAAAACGGAATATACTCCGCCGAGAACAAAAGTCATACCTGCTGCATTCATATTTTTTCTCCTTCAATTTTCATTGATTAACTTAACATTTTCTCAACTACCCCATAGCTCGCCTGCAACGCGTCATCTAATCTACTCGCATCGGTTCCGCCGCCTTCCGCCATATCCGCTTTTCCGCCGCCGCGACCGCCGACAATCGGCGCGATTTCCTGCACAATGCGTCCGGCTTTTATTTTGTCGGTCAAATCGTCGGACACGCGCACGATGAACGAAACTTTATCTTCTTCGGTTCTGGCGAGAACGACCACGCCGGATTTCAACTTTGCCAAAAGCGTGTCGGATAAATGCCGCATTCCGCCTTTGTCCAAGCCTTCGACCGTTTTGGCGATGACTTTTACGCCCGAAACGTCTTTTGCTTCGTCGCCGTTTGATGAAGCCGAGCCGATTGCGCCGGTGGCAATTTTCATTTTCAAATCGTCATTTTCGCGGCGCATTCGTTTTAATTCTTCCTGCAATTTTTCAATCGCCGACGGCAAATTGTCGCGCTGCGTTCGCAGTGCGCCGAGCGATTTTTCGATTAACTGCTCGTCTTCGCGGAAACGCGCAAACGCATCGAGTCCGGTAATCGCCCGAATGCGGCGAACGCCGGAAGCAATCGCTTCGTCCGACAAGATTTTAAACGAGCCTATGTCGCCCGTCGCGCGAACGTGCGTTCCGCCGCAAAGTTCTTTTGAAAAAACGCCTTCGCCGATTCGGAGAACACGAACCTGCGAGCCGTATTTTTCCCCAAACAGAGCCATCGCGCCCGTCTGCATCGCTTCTTCGATTGTCATCAAATCGGTATTCACCGCGTCATTTTTCAAAATCTCGCGGTTGACGAGCGTTTCGATGTCTTGGATTTCCGCGTCCGAAAGCGATTGATAATGCGTGTAATCAAACCGCAAAAACTGCGGCGCGACGACCGAACCGGCTTGCTTGACGTGCGTTCCCAAAACTTCGCGCAGCGCGGCGTGAACCAGATGCGTTGCCGTATGATTTCTGCGCGTCGCATCGCGTTTTTCCACGTCAACCGTCGCCGTCAACTCGTCACCAATCTTAATTGAGCCTTTTTCGATTTTCGATTTGTGCAGAACAATTCCCGCAACCGGCGCGAACGTATCGAAAACTTTTATCTGCGCGTCCGAATTAAAAATCGTTCCCGTATCGCCGACTTGTCCGCCCGATTCGGCGTAAAAAGGCGTATCGCTCAAAACGATTAAACCTTCTTCGCCTTCTTTGAGCGTTTCGATTTGTTGGTCGTCTTTTACTAGAGCGACAACTTTTGTATCTTCAACTTGCATTGCGTCGTAACCGTGAAAAGTTGAGCGAACGGAAGTTCTCTCCATCGCCGTGTAAATCGGTTTGATATTTTCTTTTTGTTTTGTTTTGCCAATATCAGAGGTTTGTTGAAGTTTTTTTACTGCTTCATCGAAAGTCTTATCAAACATTTCCTCTGAAATCTCAAAACCGTTATCTCGCAAAGTAACAAGAATCAAATCCTTTGGTGTTCCAAAAGTGTCGTAAAGTTTGGCAAGTTCAATGCTAAAATCCGGCTCATTTATCAAAAGAAACGATTTGAGAAAATTAATATTTTCTTTTAGTTCATTCTTCTCCTTAAAGTTTTTAACAATTTCCTCAAGTTTCTTTAACCCGACAGTCATCGTTGTGCCAAATCTCTCTTCCTCAAGCCGCACCATTTTCGAGATAAATTCGCGCTGTGCTTCAAGTTCGGGATAAGCGTCTTTCATCCGGTCAACGACAAAATCGCAGACTTTGTAAAAAAACGAATCGTGAAAGCCGAGATGCTCGCGCCCGTGATAAATCGCGCGGCGCATAATTTTTCGCAAAACGTAAGCGCGTCCTTCGTTGCCGGGCAAAATCCCGTCGGCGATGGAAAAAGCCGTCGTGCGGGCGTGGTCGGCGACGACGCGCATCGCAAAACCTTCCGGCGTGTCGTATTCGTAATTTCTGTCCGCAAGTTTGGCGATACAATCAACAATAATCGGTTTGATTAAATCCGTGTCGTAATTTGTTTTTACGCCCTGCATCACGGCGGCGATTCGTTCCAAACCCGCGCCCGTATCAACCGACGGCGCGGGAAGATTTTCAAGCGTGTAGTTTGGATAGACGAGTTGGTTTTTTTCGTTGACAATCTGTTCGCCAGAACCGATTCGATTGAACTGCATAAAGACGAGGTTCCAGATTTCAATCGTTTCGTCGCCCGTTTCGGCGTTAACGAATTCGGAACGATTTTTTTCGGGGTTGTCGGGTTCATCGCCCATATAATAATGGATTTCCGAACACGGTCCGCAAGGTCCGGTGTCGCCCATTTGCCAAAAATTATCTTTCGCATCAAACGGCAAAACCCGTTCGGGCTGTGCGCCCATTTTTATCCACAAATCACGCGCTTCCGTGTCGGCGGGAACTTGCGCGTCACCCTCAAAATAAGTGAACCAAAGATGAGCCGGATTCAGTCCGAGTTTGCCTTCGTCTTTGCTTCCGGTCAAAAAATCCCACGCAAAATTTATCGCGTCTTCCTTGAAATAATCACCGAACGAAAAATTACCGAGCATCTCGAAAAATGTATGATGTCTGGCGGTTTTTCCAACTTCATCTAAATCATTGTGTTTTCCGCCCGCGCGAATGCACTTTTGCGACGAAACGGCGCGTGTGTATTCGCGCCGTTCGTTGCCGAGAAAAACGTCTTTGAATTGATTCATTCCCGCGTTGGTAAATAAAATCGTCGGGTCGTTCGGCGGATAAACGGGACCGGAAGGGACAACTTTGTGTCCGTGTTTTTCAAAATACTCTAAAAATTTGCGTCTGAGTTCGTTTCCGTTCATAACGAAAAATTTTAGCACAAAGCCGTGACGAAACGCATTTGACGGAAAAATGCGCCGCCATTAAAATTTACCGGCGCGAAACTCGAAAAAATTAAAGTTCTCTCAAAATGGTGGGAAATTAATTTTTTGAGAAAACCCAAAAAATATTATTTGAGCAGATAGACAATCGTTAAGTCATAAACCACTCACCGAAAATCTGCGCGAGCAGCCAAACATTGAGCGAAGCGATAACGACGGCGACGGTGTAAGCGAGAATTTTGCGCCATAAAGGATTGACGAACTCGCCCATTTTCAGTTTATCGCTCGTAAACATCACAAGCGGAAAAACGGCGAAACTCAACTGCATACTCAACACGACCTGACTGAGAACGAGCAGCTGCGCCGTCCCCGACGCGCCGTAAAAAAACGTCACCAAAACCGCCGGAACAATCGCAATCAGGCGCGTAATAAGTCGCCGCAGCCACGGGCGCAGCCGAATATTTAAAAATCCTTCCATCACAATTTGACCGGCGAGCGTTCCGGTCAAAGTCGAGTTTTGACCCGAAGCCAGCAGCGCGACGGCGAACAGAGTGCTTGCGCCCGCAACGCCGAGAAGCGGCGATAATAATTTGTAAGCGTCGCCGATTTCAGCGACTTCCGTATTTCCGGTGGAGTGAAATGTTGCGGCGGCGACGATTAAAATCGCTGCATTGATAAAAAGCGCGAACATCAGCGCGAGCGTCGAGTCAATAGTCGCAAACTTTATCGCTTCGCGCTTGCCTTCCGGCGTGCGCTCGTAATTGCGCGTCTGCACGATTGACGAATGCAGATAAAGATTGTGCGGCATCACGGTCGCGCCTAAAATTCCGATGGCGATATAGAGCATTTCGGGATTCGTGATAATTTGCGGCGAAGGGACAAACCCGCTTAAGATTCCTCCGATTTCCGGCTGCGAGAAAATTATTTCCGCCAAAAAGCAAATGCCGATTGTTGCTACCAGTGTGATAACGACAGCTTCGAGCCAGCGAAAGCCTTTATTTTGCAGCAGCAGCAAAATCATCACATCAAACGCCGTCAGCAAAACGCCCCAAATCAGAGGAATACCGAATAATAAATTAAGCGCGATTGCCGAACCGATAACTTCCGCCAAATCGCAGGCGATAATGGCGATTTCGCACAAAATCCACAGAGTGAACGCTACCGGCGGCGAATAATGGTCACGACACGCCTGTGCCAAATCGCGTCCCGTTACGATTCCCAAACGAAGCGAGAGAGCCTGCAGCAGAATCGCCATCAGATTGGAAATCATAATGACCGAAAGCAGCGTGTAGCCGAACCGCGAACCGCCCGCCAAATCCGTCGCCCAATTTCCCGGGTCCATATAACCGACGGCGATGAGATAGCCCGGACCGGAAAACGCGAGCATTTTACGCCAAAAACCCAGACCTTTTTTTATAGGAACGCTCGCGTTTGCTTCCGGCAGACTCGGCTGCGGTGAGTTTCTTTGCCAGCCGTTTAACGGCGGCGTTTCGGTTAGATTGGTGTCCATAAAATATTCTTGATTGTCGCTTTGTCGAGATCGTTTTGTCTGTTCGTTAAAAAACCAAAAATTGTAAAAAATAATTAAAAAATTCCTTCCCGACTCGGAATCGGACTGCCGTGCGGACATTGTTTGGGAAATTTGAGAAGCGCGTCAATTTTTTGCTCGAATTCATCGGAAATGTGATGTTCGAGTCGTTCGGCTTCGTCGTGAACCGAGTGTTCGTCGTATTGCAAAACTTTCCACAAAAAAAGTTCGAGCAGACGGTGACGGCGCACGACGCGAACGGCGACTTCGCGCCCTTTGTCGGTCAGCCGAACGCCGTAATACGGCGTGTGCGAAACAAGCGATTCCTTTTCCATCCGTTTGATCATCCGCGAAACGGCGGGCGGACTGACCAGCAGCATTTCCGCCAAATCGTTCGTTCCGGCTTCGGATTTTCCCGCCGCGCTTCGTTCCGACAAACTCCAAATTGCCTTTAAATAATCTTCTTTGGAAACGGTCAGTTTCTTTGCGTTTGACATCAATTGTTTTCCTGAAAATGAACCGAGGTTAAATTCCCGGTCAAAAAATTTTTAACTGCGGTTATGTTTAGCGCGAAAAAAAATCGCAGGCAAATCGAATTACGACTTGCCTGCGAAAACGGATTTGCCGACTACTTACCGGCTATTTTCTGATAAACAAACCGGCAATCGCCAAAACCTGTTCTTTTGTTAAAGGTTCGTCGAATGCTTGCGAAGCGACTGTGCTGGATATTCCCGGCAGACCCGCGATATTTACGCCGCCCTGTGTCGTGTTGCCTTCGCCGTTGTAAACCGCTTGCGCCGGCGCGGGCAGAGTTCCGCGCGAATCGCCGACAATCCACGGTTTTTCGCCGCGTATTCTTCTGACCATCGCCGCGTGCCGCGCCTCGACCGAGTGGATTTGCAGCGCGGTCGTCAGAATTTTATCGTTGCTTCTCAAGTTTCCCGCCTGACCTTTGTAGGCGCGAACGCCCGTGTCTTCGAGAGCCTGCGAAACGGCGAGAAAAGTTTGATAGTTGCGGAACACATCGGCAAACGCGCCGCCCGCCGTGAAATCGAAATTCGGTTTCGCCGCCGCTTTGCTTCCTAAAACCGAGCGCAGAAGATTGACGTGCGCCGTTTCGTGTTTGCTGATTTGTCCGAAAACGTCTTGCGTTTCGCGCGGAATCAGCGCGCCCGAACCGAGCGCCGCGCGGTAAAATTCGTCTTCGAGATATTCGAGCGTCAGCGCGAAATTCAGCACGTCAACGATTTTTCCGGGCAGCTTTTTATCCTGTCCGTAAGCCGTCGCCGCCAGCGCGCCGAAGGAAATAATCGTCGTCGCCGCGACCGCGCCGGTCATTGCTTTGGCTTTTTCAATCGGCTCTCGCCGCGCGGTCATTTCATTGATATAATCGGGTTCGACCGATTCAAGTAACGGTAAATTTAAGTTTTCCATATTCTCCTCCTTTTACGCTTTCGGCTGCGGCAGCCGGGCAATTGAAACGGGCGTTACGACAAACGGTTTGATTACAGCCAAAGCCTGCGCCGGCGTTCGCGCCGGGTCTAAGCCGGTTTCCGGGTCGGTGATGTCGTCGCCCGAAAAGAACGCCGACATCGGGCGCAGTAAATCGCGCAGAGTCGCCGCGTGCCGCGCTTCGACCGAGACGAGCTTGCCCGCTATCAGCAAAAACAAAGGATTTTTCAGCAATTGCCCGCCGCCGTTGAGCGCCGCCGTGCCGTTGTCTTCAAACATCATAGCGGTTTGCAGCACGCTCTCGCGGCTGTTGAAATTAACGCTCGTAAAATTGACCTGCAAATTCGGAATCGCCTTTTTGCCAAGCTGGGCGCGGAAAAATTCGCGGTGCGCGACTTCGTTGTCGCGGATGTCGGTTAAAATCGCGCGCTCCGCCGAATTCATTGCCGAATACGGCGTGGCGATAACCTGCGTGTAAAACGCCGCTTCGAGCTGCTCGTTCGCATAAACGAAATTCAAAATGCCGATGTCGCCTTTTCCAACATCTACCGTGCCGGATTTATCATCTTGAATCGGCAAACCGGCGAAAGCCATTTTCGCGCTTAAAGATTCAGGATTCAAAGCCCCGAAAGCAAATGCCGTCAGCGCGGCGGCGCTCGACCATTTCAAAAAGTCGCGCCGCGTGGAAGAGCGGCTTTCGTTTTCATTAAAATCAGCTTTTTCGTCATTCGACTTAAAAACTTTATTCACAATTTTTATCCTCCCAATGATATTACTCTTTAATTCAAAAGAGTTCCTTGTTCGTCAGTTGCGAATGCCGCCAAAGTGTTAGGCGGCGGCAATCTTCGCAATCCAAAATATGTTTTCTCTGATGAAACC
>JALYQJ010000380.1 GCA_030855875.1 Acidobacteriota bacterium | reverse complement strand
TGCTCGCGCCCGACCGATTCGGAACGCTTTTGAGCATCGGAATTATCACCGGAATCATCGTTCAGGCGTTATTTAATATCAGCGTCGTGATTTCGATTTTACCGGCAAAAGGAATTCCGCTGCCGTTTATTTCCTACGGCGGTTCGTCAATTGTCGTGACGCTTTTCGCCGTCGGCATTTTGCTGAATATTTCACAATACGCCGGTTCTGCTTTGACGGAAAACTCTGCGGAAAGGGAAACGCCGGTGCGCCGGAAAAAGAAAAGAAGTTCGCAGATAGTAACGGATAGTTACAGATAATTGCAGAAAGTTTCCGCAATGAATTCGCAGCTTTCTACAAAATGATGAAAGTTTTGATAGCCGCCGGAGGAACGGGCGGACATATTTATCCGGGAATTGCGGTTGCAAAAGAGATTATGCGGCGCGATGAAACGTCGGAAGTTTTGTTTGTCGGCACGTCGCGCGGACTCGAAACAAAAATCGTTCCCGCAAACGGTTTTCAGCTTTCTTTGATAAACAGCGCGGGTTTGAAAAACGTCGGTTTCGTCGGCAAATTAAAAGGCTTGTTTATCTTGCCGAAAAGTTTTCTCGAAGCGCGGCGGTTGATAAAGGAATTTCAGCCGGATACGGTCGTCGGCGCGGGTGGTTATGTATCGGGTCCGGTTCTTTTAATGGCGAGTTTGCAGCGAATTCCGACGCTCGTGATGGATTCAAACGCGCTGCCGGGATTTACAAATAGAAGGCTCGCGCCGTTTGTGACAAAAGCCGCTTTGACGTTTGAAGCAGCGTTGCCGTTTTTTGGAAAAAAGGGAATTGTGACGGGAAATCCGGTTCGCAAAGAGTTTTTTGAAATCGAGCCGAAATCGCGCGGCGAAAAAATCAATCTTTTGATTTTCGGCGGTTCGCAGGGCGCACGGGCGATAAACAACGCGATGACTGATGCTTTGAATAATTTGCAATCATTTAAAGATAGGTTGCAGATTACGCATCAGACGGGCGAATCGGATTTTGAAAAAGTAAAAGAGATTTACAATCTGGGTGGATGGGAAAATGCCGATGTTCGTCCCTTTATTTCCGATATGGTTTCGGAATTTGCCGAAAGCGATTTTGTCATCTGCCGCGCCGGAGCGACGACTTGCGCGGAACTGGCGGCGGCGGGAAAAGCGGCGATTATGATTCCATTGCCGACGGCGGCTGACGACCATCAACGAAAAAACGCCGAAGCTCTCGAAAAGGCGGGCGCGGCGCGAATGGTTCTGCAGCGAGATTTAAGCGGTGAATCTTTGGCGAACGAAATTATTGATTTGATAAATTCGCCTGCAAAACTCTCGGCGATGGAAACGGCGGCAAAGAAATTGGCGAGAAAAGATGCGGCGGAAGTGACGGTTGATTTGATTGAAGGTTTAATAGGGAGAAAATAAAGCGATTTATGGAGCTGGTCGAGGATTTCACAAAATCCAAAATCCAAAATCCAAAATCCAAAATCGAAATGTTTCGGCACGTTAAAAATATACATTTCATCGGCATCGGCGGCATCGGGATGAGCGGCATCGCCGAAGTTTTGTGCAATCTCGATTTCGCGGTTTCCGGTTCGGATTTGAGCAAATCGAAAAACACCGACCGTTTGGAAAAAGCGGGCGCGACAATTTACGAAGGGCATCGGGCGGAAAACGTCGGCGCGGCGCAGGTCGTCGTTTATTCGTCGGCGGTTAAAGAAGATAATCCCGAAATTGTTATCGCCAGAGAGAAGGGAATTCCGACAATTCCGCGTGCCGAGATGCTCGCCGAATTGATGACTTTAAAGCCTTATTCGGTCGCCGTTGCCGGAACGCACGGCAAAACGACGACGACTTCAATGGTCGCCACGGTTTTGGGATACGCCGGAGTTGATCCGACGACGGTTGTCGGCGGCGTGGTCGAAATGCTCGGCTCGAATTCGCGTCTGGGTGCGAGCGATTGGTTTGTTACCGAAGCCGATGAATCCGACCGTTCCTTTTTAATGCTCAATCCGACGCTCGCCGTGGTGACGAACATTGATAAGGAACATATGGAATCTTACAAAGGAATGGACGACGTGGTGCAGTGTTTTACCGATTTCGTCAACAAAGTTCCGTTTTACGGCGCGGATATAATTTGTCTCGACGATCCGAACGTGCAGCTTATTATTCCGAAAATAAAACGCCGGCGCGTCACTTACGGAATGACCGCGCAAGCCGATATTTCGGCGCATAACATAAATTATAACGACGCTTTCGGTTCGACTTTTACGGTTTGGAGAGGCGCGGAGGTTCTGGGCGAAATTAATTTGCCGGTTCCGGGACAGCATAATGTTTATAACGCTTTGGCGGCAACCGCCGTCGCGCTCGAACTGGAAATTCCTTTTGAAAAAATCGCCGCTGCGTTTACCAATTTCAAAAACGCCAATCGCCGTTTTCAGTTTAAAGGCGAAGCGGCGGGCGTGTCGGTAGTTGACGATTACGGACATCATCCGACTGAAATTCTAGCGACGCTTTCGGCGGCAAAAAACGGTTCGGGCGGAAAAAGAACCGTCGTCGTTTTTCAGCCGCACCGCTTCAGCCGAACGCAGGAATTGATGGACGAATTCGCGCTGTCGTTCAATAACGCCGACGTGCTTTTCGTGACCGATATTTACCCCGCGAGCGAGCCGCCGATTGAAGGAATCACGGCGGAAATTCTGACCGAAAATATCAAGAAATACGGACATAAAAACGCAACTTTTATCGGCGAAGTCGAAACTGCCGCCGAGAAAGTCGTGAAAAATCTGCAAGCCGGAGATTTGGTTATAACTTTAGGCGCGGGAAGCATTACGCGGCTTTCCGACGAAATTTTGGGGATTTTGAAACGCGAAAACGTGGATTTTTTGAATGTTTGAAACAACGATTAACGCCGATTGGCACGGATTTCACAAGAAAAATAATCCGTGTCAATTCTGTGTTAATCGTTGTTTCCTATAAAAAATTATGGCATCACAAATACGAAAAAGACCTGTTCAAAGTAAAACAAAAACACCTGCGAAAAGGCGGCGACCGGCTGCCGTCCGACGAACCAAAAACGGAAACGGCAATTTCGCCAATTTTTTCGTGCCGATATTTTTTATTTTCTGTATTTTGTTTTGTCTCGGATTTTTAGGGTTTATGGGTTATAGAACCGTCACCGCGTCGGAATTTTTCGAGATCAAAAAGATGGATTTGCGCGGCGTTTCGCGGACTTCAAAAGACGACATCGAGAAAATTGTCAGCAGTCAAGTCGAAAAATCAGGCGTTTGGAACGCGGATTTGAATGAAATTAAAGAACGAATCGAGAAACTGGCTTACGTTAAAACAGCGGCAGTTTCGCGCGTTTTGCCGGACGGAATGCGGGTCAATCTGGTCGAGCGCGTTCCGAAAGCCGTGGCGCGAATCAAAGGCGGTGATTTTTGGGTTGACGATGAAGCCGTGATTTTGGGTCTGGTCGGCGAAAACGAAGAACGTCCGCCGTTTATCCTGCGCGGCTGGGACGAATCGAAAATCGAAACGTCGGCGAAAGACAATCAAATGCGCGTTAAAATGTATCAGAAAATGCTCGAAGACTGGCGCGAATTCGATCTTGCTAAACGGGTTAAAGAATTGAATCTCGAAGATTTACAAGACCCGAAGGCAATCGTCGAAGATTCCGGATTTAGAGTTTCAATTGACTTGGGCAAAGATAATTACGGCAAGCGTTTGAAAACCGGACTCGAAAGAATTGTCGGGCGCGGCAGTGAAATCGAGGCGTTTAACTTAAGCGGAAACAGGGAATTTTATACATTTCGGATTAATCGTAACTAAAATCGTAAATGGTAAATCGTGAAATACATTCGGTCGGATTGGACGTTGGCACAAGCAAGGTGCGGTGCGTCGTCGGCGAGCCTTCGGACGGCGGCAGGATGAATATTGTCGGCATTGGCGAAGCGGAATCGCGCGGTTTGCGGCGCGGAATCGTGACGACGACCGAAGCGGTTGCCGAATCAATCAAACGCGCCGTCAGCGAAGCCGAGCGTGTCAGCGGACTCAATATTCAGTCGGCGACCGTCAATCTTTCGGGCGAACATTTTCGCGGCGAAAACAAAGCCGGGGTTGTCGCCGTCGCCGGAATGGGACGCGAAATCACCGAAGAAGATATGGAACGCGCCGTCGAATCAGCCAGCGCGATACAGCTTCCCGCCGGATGGGAAATCGTTAATCGTCTGCCGCAGGAATTTATCATTGACGGGCAGGACGGAATTATCGAGCCGATTGGAATGACCGGATCGCGGCTCGAATCGCTCGTTCATATCGTCATCAGTCCGAGCGCGGGGCGGCAGAATCTGGTGAAAGCGGTTAATCGCGCCGGTTTGGAAGTCGAACAGATGATTCTCGAACCGCTCGCGGCGGCGGAAAGCACTTTGACGGACGATGACCGCGAATACGGCTGCGCGGTCGTCAATATCGGCGCGGAAATTACGAGTTTGATGATTTTCGGGCGCGGCGCGGTTCAGCATACTTCCGTTTTTCCGTTCGGCAGCACGCATTTTACGAAAGATATTGCCGTCGGGCTGCGCGTTTCGATTCCCGAAGCCAATAAAATCAAGCATCATTACGGCTGCGTCGCGTCGTTTTTGATGGACGACGGCGAACGTCAGGAAATTATTGAAATTACGCCGGTCGGCAGAACCGAAAAGCGCGGTCTTTCAAAGGAAATTCTGTGCGATATTATGCAGCCGCGGGCAATCGAATTGCTTCAGCACATCGCGGCGGAAGTGGGGCGCACCGACGCGCAAATTTCGAGCGGCGTGGTTTTAACCGGCGGCGGCTCGCTCGTGCGCGGAATGATCGAGATTGCCGAACAGGTTTTCGACGCGCCGACGCGACTCGGATTTTTAGAAACGGAATACTTCGGCGGGCTTGCCGAAGAAGTGCAGAGTCCTGAATGGGCGGTAGCTTGCGGATTGGCTTTGTCTTCAATGCGCTCGCAAATCCGGGAATACAATACGGGCGGAAAATCTCCCAAACGAAAAGTAGCGGAGTGGTTTAAAAAGTTTTCGGGAAAAATTTAGAAAAAATTAGAAAAAAATGAAGAATTTAGAAAAATGTAACTTCCCGACTAGATTTTTTACCGCAAATCGTTGTATG
>JALYQJ010000338.1 GCA_030855875.1 Acidobacteriota bacterium | reverse complement strand
CGTATCCGCTCGCGTCGTCGTAATAATAACCGCGATTTTTTTGGTCTTCGCTCCACGAAGATTTTTCCGCATTTTCACAATTCACGTCGGAGTTTTTTTTATTATCGCCGCCGGATTCTTTATCGTTGTTCTTTTTTTCGGGCATAATTCATCTGTTATTTTTCGGGCTGTATCAACTAAATCATACAAAAAACTAAATCTTCGCGCGTCGGCAAATCGCCTCGACGTGACGAGCTAATTTTGACGTTTTTTGAAAAACGCTTACAATAACTGTTAAATAAGAAACGATAATTGAAAGTATAATTAAAAACTCTCAATTTCTTATTGTCAGTTTTAAATTTATATTATGCGAATTTTAATTACCGGCGGCGCGGGTTTTCTCGGCTCGCATCTGTGCGAAAGACTTCTGGCAAAAGGCGACGAAATCATTTGCCTCGACAATTTTTTCACCGGACGAAAGGAAAATATCTCTCATCTGCTCGACAGTAAGAATTTCGAGTTGGTGCGTCACGATGTCACCGAACCGATTCTGCTCGAAGTTGACCAGATTTATAATATGGCGTGTCCGGCTTCGCCCGTTCATTATCAATATAATCCGGTCAAAACCGTCAAAACGAGTGTAATGGGCGCGATAAATATGCTCGGAATGGCAAAGCGCGTCAAGGCGCGAATTCTTCAGGCTTCGACTTCGGAAATTTACGGCGATCCGCTTGTTCATCCGCAAACGGAAGATTATTTCGGAAACGTCAATTCGATTGGTTTGCGTAGCTGTTACGATGAAGGCAAGCGCGTCGCCGAAACTTTGTTTATGGATTATCACCGGCAAAACGGCGTTGATACGCGGATTGTCCGCATTTTCAATACTTACGGACCGAGAATGCTGGAAAATGACGGGCGCGTCGTTTCTAATTTTATCGTTCAGGCTCTGCGCGGCGACGATTTGACCGTTTACGGAAGCGGCGAACAAACTCGTTCGTTTTGTTATGTTGACGATTTGGTCGAAGGTATTATTCGCCTTATGAACGCTGAAGCCGAAGACATCCATCTGCCCGTCAACATCGGCAATCCGGGCGAATTTACGATGAACGAATTAGCAACCGAAGTCGCCGCCGCAGTCGGCGCGAAGATAAAAATCAAACATTTGCCGCTGCCGCAGGACGACCCGAAACAGCGTCAGCCGAATATCGAACGCGCTAAAAATTTATTAAAATGGCAGCCGACGATTCCGCTCGCCGAAGGCTTGAAAAAGACGGTTGCGTATTTTGCAGAAAGAATCGGAAAGTAAGAAAATACTCTACCTGCAAATTTTGGAGGAAGTTATGACGGACGAAGAGAGATTTAAGCGAATCGAAGAAGCAATTATTTTAATGAAAGATTTATTAGTCAGCCACGAGAATAGGCTGGACGGTCACGGGCAACGCCTTGACGATTATTACAAAGCGATGCGTGAATCGCGCGAAGATTTCAATTTCAAAATTAACGCGCTGACTGACGCGCAGATAAGAAACGAAACAGAAACACTGGAATCGCGCGAAGATTTTAATTTCAAGCTCAATGCGTTAATTGATTTGCAGATGAGAAACGAAACGGAAATAAGTGAACTTAAAGAAGCATCGAAATCGCAGCTATCGAGAATCGAAAGAATTGAAAACAAATAAATTATGAAAATATTAATCACCGGCGGCGCGGGCTTTGTCGGAAGCCATCTCGCCGACAAACTTATCGGCGCGGGTCACGAAATTACCGTCATTGACGATTTATCAACCGGACGTTATTCAAACGTCGAACATCTCGAAGGCAAAGAGAATTTTCGCCTGATTATTGACACGGTTTTGAATGAAAAATTGATGGAAGAACTGATTCGTGAAACCGACCGGATTTTCCATATGGCGAGCGCGGTCGGCGTGAAGTTGATTATGGAACATCCGGTGAAAACGATTGAAACGATTTTTCGCGGAACTGATGTCGTTCTAGGCTTTTGCTCGCGTTACCGCAAGCGCGTTCTCGTGCCAAGCACGTCGGAAGTTTACGGAAAAGGCGCGTCCGTTCCGTTTCGGGAAGACGA
>JALYQJ010000324.1 GCA_030855875.1 Acidobacteriota bacterium | reverse complement strand
GAATTGATATAATAGCGATATGACGGCTCTACCGAAACGCAAAATTTTTACGGTTGATGAGTATCACAAGATGATTGACGCGGGCGTTTTTGTCGGCAATTCCGATTTTGAACTCATCGAAGGAGAGATTGTAAAGAAAATGACTCAAGGTGATTTACATATCGCGTGCATTAATCGTTTAACCCGCATTTTTTCTCGTGTTTTAGAAGATACTGTAATTTTAAGTGTGCAAAATGCCGTCGTCATCAGCGACATTTCCGAACCCGAACCCGACGTTACATTACTTAAATTCCGCGAAGATTTTTATGCTTCCGGCAAAGCGACCGCCGAAGATGTCTTGCTTTTGATTGAAGTTTCCGATTCGACGCTCAAATACGACCGCGATTTTAAGATGCCGCTTTACGCCGAAGCAAATGTTGCCGAAGTCTGGCTCGTCAATTTGCCGCGTCAGATTTTGGAAGTTTATACGCAGTCGGAAAAAGGAAAATATAAAATCGTCGTAAAATATGCGAAAAACGACACAATTTCGCCGAAACTTCTTCCCGAAATCAAGATTCGGGTTTCAGACATTTTCGGTCAATAATCTCCTGTTCGGCTTTTCTTCGCTCGTCAAAGCAAGCATTTCTTCGGTCGGTCGCAAAAACGGCGTAAACCAGATTAAAGCAGTCGAAAAAATCAGCGCAATCGTGCAGGCGATTCCGCCTTCGATGCCATAATCGCCGCCGGTGACAAATTGCGTTCCGGTTTCGGAAACGCGCAGAATCGGCGCGGAAGCGAGTTCGCTCAAACCGCTGACATTGATTCCCAAAAACGCGCCCTGAATCCAGTTCCACGCCAGATGAATGCCGAACGGAAACCATAAATTCCGCGTTTTGTAATAAGCGGCGGCAAGCCAGATTCCGGCTAAAAATGTATTTATCCACGAAAAAGCGTTTGCGGCGGGATTGTTATTGTGCGCCGATGCGAATAAAAATGATGTTAGAATTACGCCGACGTAAAAAAGTTTCGCGCGTCCGAGAGTTTGCAAAAGGTAGCCGCGAAAAAGTGCTTCTTCGCTAATTGCGGCGATTGTAAAAATCAAAAGCGTAACGGCTAACGTTAAAAAAATCGCCGATGTTCCCGAAGAATCATTGATCTGAAAAGTCAAATTCCCGAGAATCACCGCAATTGCCGCCGCTAGTCCAATCGAAAACGCGCCGATAATCAAACCGAACGCTAAATCCTTCAGCCAGTTTTTAGTAAACCAACAGCCGAGCGCGCGAAACGGCAAATCTTCAAAAAGTTTTCCGTAGAGCCAGCCGAGAAAAATCGCAACCGCAGCAAAAATACCGGACGGAAAAACGAATGCCATCAGACTTCCGGGCGTAAACCCGATTGGCAAATTCGACAGCACAGCAATCGAGCCGAGTCCGAAAACTATCGTCAGAACAAAATACGAAACGAGAAAGACGCAAAACCGCCAGCCGCTTTTGACGCGCCCGAATTCGTTGAAAAATATTGAATTACTATTCATAAATACTCTGTTTTTTAAATTTATTAATGTTCTGAGTCCCGCCTTTAGGCGGCAACCGCCAGCGAAGCGCGGCGAAAAACCGCCTAAAGGCGGGACTCAAAACGCATTTGAAATAACAAAAAGTTAAAAAACAATGTAATAAAATTAAAATCGCACAGATTCGGATTTTACTTTATGAAGGCAGAAAACGCCATTAATCGGGAAAACTCTCTTTTTACTGATTCGTGCTAAAATGACAGCCGTGGAAAAAACGAAAAGCCAACCGAAACGACGCAAATCGCCATGGGGTTTGGGCATTTTCGTTCTGGTTTCGCTGACATTTCTAATTCTGCTGCAAACTTCCAATTTATGGAAGGAACTTTCGGTTGATTCCGCCAGCGACACGGTGCTTTTATACGCGCTTTCTTCGCTCAATTTCTTCGCCTTCGTCATTTTCGGTTTCATACTTCTCCGAAATCTTATCAAACTGGCGCGGGAACGCCGTTCGCTCGAACTCGGCGCGAAATTTAAAACCCGTTTATGGTTTTATTTTTTCGCTATCAGTCTTTTGCCGATTATCGCAATGGCTGGTTTTTCCTATCTTTTTATGAATCGTGCGGTCGAACGCTGGTTTACGCAAATTCCCGAAAACGTCGTTCGCGCTCCAATTAAAGTGCAGGATCAAGCAATCAAACTGCAATCGGAAAAGTTTCGTGAAACGAGCAAAATGTTGGCGATGAGTTTGGAAAAACACGATTTCACCAACGAAGAATTAAGCAGTATTAGCGAAGCGGGAAATCTGATACGCATAGAAGTTCTTTCCCAAACCAATCAAACACTTGGTTTGCACGAAAAATTTTTACCGCTGGAACAAAAAGCCGAACTTGACAAAATCGTCGGGTTGGTCAAAAACGGAAGATTGGACGAGCCGCCTTTGCGCGACGGAATCGGTTTCGACGCGGCGGCGGCGGATTTCTCCGACGGCAGAAAATTAATCGTCGTTTCCAATTTATATTCGGAGGAAAACGTCAGCCAACTGGTCGAAAATGCGCTCGCCGAGTTTGATAAATTAAAGGAAAAACAAATAAACATTCGTCAAATCGGGCTTTTGACGCTCGGCGTTTTGACGTTTTTGCTGATTTTCGCGTCGAGTTGGACGGCTTTTCATATCGCCCGCGGTC
>JALYQJ010000320.1 GCA_030855875.1 Acidobacteriota bacterium | reverse complement strand
TGCCCGCTTGCTATTCTGACTTTCTCTTTCATAAAGACTTTCATAAGAAATAGATTAAAAAACAAAAAAACCAAGCGGTCAACAACCAATATTAAAATTGATCGTCAACCGCTTTTCTGAACACTATAATTTTGAATATAACTCGTGAAGAATTACGGTTTTGGCGGACTGTCCTCGCCGACAACAAAATCTTTAGTTGCTCCGGCAGCTTTTTTTGCGCCATACATAACCCGTTTTGAAACCCATTTTGTTCCATCCCAGGTTGTCGTCACAAACCATTTGCCGCCTTCGTATGCTTGACCGGCAATATTTTCGGTCACGTCAACTGTGTAATTGCCGACTTTTTTCGCGCCGGAAGCAGTTGCTTTTGCGCCGTCAACGGCAACGTCTTTTGTTGCACCGGCGACATCGGTTGTGACATCAGCCGTTTTTTTAGCGGCATCAACCGTTACATCTTTCGTTTTATCAGCAATGTCTTTTGTCACGTCCGCAGTTTTCTTTGCCGCGTCAACCGTCACATTTTTCGTTTTGCTCGCGGCATCTTTTAGCGCATCAACAACCTGAGCATTCGCTGCGCCGTATGAAAATATTGCAATAGCGAAAAACGCCGGATATTTGAATAAGCTCTTTAATTTCATAATTAAACCTCCTGAATCTAAATCTTACTGAACCTCGTATTTTCAGATATTTGCTTAAAGTGCATTTAGTGTGCCAAAAAAAAGGAGCGTTTCCAAACGCTCCTTTTTGTCAAAATTAAATCGTAAGATTTAGTAAAGTATCTTTTTAGCTCGGCTGATAACGGCTTTTGTTCCGCGTTTAGTTTTGTGCGCGGCATATTTTGTTCCTTGAACTGTTTTCTTACCAGCGTATTTTGTTCCGACCCAAACTTTACGTGAAACATATTTAGTTCCGTTCCATGTTTTTCTAACGACGTATTTACCGCCGGAATATGCTCTACGGGCAATACCTTTGTTTCCGCGTCTTACCGTCACTTGTCCGGTTTGCGCCTGCACCGAAAATGCGCTGTTAGAAGAAGTTGCTTCGCTAATAAAAACCATCGAAAACATCATTGCCGCCGCAAAAAATAAATAAGTTAATTTTTTCATAATTTATCTCCTCAAAATTTCAAAATTTGGTTATTGTTGAAATCAAAAACTGTAAAGTTTTGATACAAAAATAAAACTTTGATTATAATCGGAGCAACTGCCGTTCCAGTTCTGAAAGTTGTAAAAGATATTAATTTTCCGTGCGGACGTTTTCGTTGATAAATTTTACAATATCTTCGGTCGAAGTTCCGGGCAGAAAAATTTCGGAAACGCCTTTTTCCTTGAGCGTGAGAATATCTTCCTGCGGCACGATGCCGCCGACCAAAACCAAAGTATCGTCCATTCCGTTTTCGCGCAAAAGATTGACGATGCGCGGGCAGAGCGTGTTGTGCGCTCCCGACAAAATCGAAATTCCAACCGCGTCAACGTCTTCCTGTAACGCCGCTGCCGCAATCATTTCCGGCGTTTGCCGCAATCCCGTATAAATTACTTCCATTCCCGCGTCACGCAATGCACGGGCAATCACCTTCGCTCCTCGGTCGTGTCCGTCAAGTCCGGGCTTTGCCACCAAAACTCTAATTTTTCTTTCGTTCATAATTATTAGAGTAGAGAGTAAAGAGTGGAGAGTAAAGAGTCAAATGTTCACAAATCCGATTTCAGCTTTGTGTTTTCTCAAAATTCATTCTCAACTCTGCACTCTTTACTCTCTACTCTTTTCGTTTTCACGAACAAATTGTTTAAGCGAGCCACTGGTTTTAATAAATGATTTTAATTGATTGTAGCTAAAGAAAAATTGATTATCCGGTTCGAGCGCGAGAATAACGTGCGGAAAACCGTAGTCGTAATAAAACGTCACGCCTTTTTGATTGACGCTGAAAAGTTCGAGATTTTCCGCGCCGAATTTTGCTTCTGTGAGCCTTTCCCGAAGCGTTTCGGCATCTTCCGCCGATTCCTTGCGTCTTTCGGCAATCGCCTTTTTGATTCTCGATTGCAGCGATTTATCAGCGAAACGTGCGAGTTCGGGAAGTTTTGTAAAAGCGTCGGCGGCATTTATTTGATTGCCGTTTTTTAAATTTACGACGATGTGTTTTGTCGAACCCGACGGATACGCGCCTGAACCGTCAATCGAAAGAGCGATAGATAAAATGCCTCTATTATTGTAATCAATTTTATAACCGGCTTCTTCGAGCCAGAAAAGTTCGTTGATTTCCTCGTTCAAAGTAAAATCGAAAACGCTCTCGTAACTGACTGATTTTTCGATTTTCTTATTTAACGCAGCGGTCAAACCGGAAATTTTCGGGTAAGTTATCGTGAAAGTCTTTTTATGTTCAAAACCTTTATCAGGCTTTCGTTGGTAAACTGTTTTTTTCGGCGTGATTTTGACGGTTTGAGTGTAATCAACGCAGACAAACGCCAACATCAACAAAAAGCACGACATAATTTTTAATTTCATATTTTTAGACTGGGAAATTTCGCTGCGAAATGATTCGCAATTTCCGTAAAATTCAGTTGGAAGGGATTTTAACAGCAGTCGGAGTTTCTTCAAAATTCATATCGGGCGAACCGAAAACGCAGCGCATTTTACCGGAAAAAGTTTTCTTTTCGCGCATCGCCGACAGCATTTCCGCCCAACCGTGAGAATTTATCCAAAACCAGTTGTGGCTGTCAAGCGGTTTTATAATTCCGTAACGAACTTCGGCTTTTTCATCAACAAACGAACCGAATAATCTATCCCAAAAGATAAAGATTCCGGCGTAGTTTTTGTCCAAATACTCGTCGTTCACGCCGTGATGAGCGCGGTGATGCGACGGCGTGTTGAAAATATATTCAAACCAGACGGGCATTTTTTTGACGTATTCCGTGTGAATCCAGAATTGATAAATGAGATTCAAACCGTGCATCGCGACGAAAGCCCAAAAGGGAAATCCTAAAAAACCGAGCGGAATATAGAAAATCCAATGAGCCGCGCCCGAAAACCAGCTCTGCCGCACGGCGACGCTCAGATTATATTGATTCGATGAATGATGCACGACGTGAAAGTTCCAGAAAAACCGCATCTCGTGGCTGACGCGATGAAACCAGTAATAAGCGAAATCGTCGGCGAAAAGCAAAATCGTCCACGTCCACCAAACATCCATCGGCATCTGAAACGGCGCGTAAGCCAAAGCCGATTCGTATATGAAAACCGAAATAATACTGAATACCGCTCCGAATAGAACGCTCCCGAAACCTAACGCAATATTTGTCAACACATCTTTACGGTTATATTCATTTTCGCGTCTGACCGCAAAATACGCCTCACCGGCAATCAACAGGGCGAAAAAAGGAATGGCGATAACGATTGGATTCAACATTTCAAACTTTATGATTCACTCAATCTCAAAGCGGTTTGCCGACTGATTTTAATAATAGTTCGCAGATTTGAATTTGATTATAAATCGAAAAGAGTTCTAAAGATTGACAAAATTAACCCTTTTATTTCAATTGATAACTTTTTTCATACAAACGCTGTTTTCGACATTTAGATATTGCCCGTAACTCGGAATAATTTGATAGCCGCTTTTTTGATAAAGCCTGATCGCTTCGGGCTGTTTTATTCCGGTTTCCAAAATACATTCAGAAAAATTCAACTCCTTCGCCCAAATTTCCAATTCCGCCAAAATCTTTCCGGCGATTCCGCGTCCGCGATTTTCCTCCCGAACATACATTCGTTTAATCTCCGCCACATTCGGTTCATATTCTCTGAACGCGCCGCCGCCGACAGCTTTCTCATCTTCATAAGCAACGACGACGTGCCGGATTTTATCAATCTTATTAAACTGCGCGTAAAAAGAATGCTCCGCGCCGTCCCGAATCTGCAAATCCGCGTCGAGCAGCGCGACAAGTTCCCGGAAATCTTCATTCTCCGAATTTGTTCTGACCTGATTTGCCATAATTTTTTATAATGCTTTGAACCGCACAAGTCCATTTAAACTTGGTTTCTAAAAGCTAATTTCAATTGTATAACGGACGAACCTTTCGGCACCAAAGGCGGTGTTTTCACCTTAAATTCAGAATACGAAAAGCGGGCGGTCGTGCTTGACCCTAATCTGCAATTTTAATTGAAGAGTTTTTTTTGTGCTGATGCAACTCATAAAAAAATGGAGGCATCAGTATTAACAGGCAGTAAGTCGGGCTTTTTGGTTTTGCGAGCATTTGAGTTTCGGCTTTAAGTCTTTCTGGTTCCTCCTGTTTCTTTTTACTCGTTGAGAATGCGACTCAGCGAGTTTTTTTTGTTTTTAACTATTTGTTTTGCAAGTTTTTTCGCGCTGTTTGAGCTAAAAGTCCGGCGTTTGGAAGAACTTCGACGGCTTTGCCGACTTGCGAATCGTCTTCGATTAAAATCTGATTTGCCGAAACGCTGCCGAAATTCGCCAAAATTAAATTGTAACGCAGACGCAATTTGAGAAATTTGCGTTCCTTTGCAAGATGCGTCATTGCTTTTTTCGGGTAATTGTTCTGTTCTAAATAAGAATTATATGCAGCTAATAGTTCGTCCGTAACCGGCGCGTCGGTCGGTTTGACCCGCTGACCGTAAAGGTTTGAACTATTTGGCGATTTATAATTTTCAAAACCGCGAATCCTGCCGCTAACCAGTTCACGCGAAAAAAAGAATAACGGATCGAGCATTTGAATTTGCCTCGCAGTCAGATTGGTTCTTTTTACTGTTTCGTCCGGCGCAATGCCGTCGCCGCCGAAGACTTTTCTGCCGGTCGCGGTTTTCGCCGCAGATTTATTTTTTTCAACTTCGGACAAATTCACTTTGTGATTAAAATAATCGTAAGCGTCGGTGTGCTGATAATCACGCTGAATCGAGCGACCGGAAGGCGTAAAATAACGCGCCGTCGTCAGCGTCAAGCCCGAACCGTAGGGCAAATTGATAATGCTTTGGACGAGACCTTTGCCGAATGTTTTTTCGCCGATAATTAAGGCGCGGTCGTGATCCTGCAATGCTCCGGCGACGATTTCCGAAGCGGATGCACTGTTTTCATTAACAATAACAACGAGCGGCAAATTTTCCGCCGATTTGTTGGTCGAATTCCAGACGCGGTTATCAATCCGGTAGCGTCCGCGTTGGGCGACAATCGTGCTGCCGATTGGCAGAAATTTTTCGGCGACTTTGACCGATTGGTCTAAGATTCCGCCCGGATTATCGCGTAAATCTAAAATTAAAGAAGTCATTCCCTGCGCGTGAAGTTCTTTTAACGCGACGCTCAATTCGTCCGCCGTCGTGTAATTAAAGCCGTTCGATAAATCAACGTAACCGATTCCCTGACGCAGAATATAAGCATCGGGAAGCGACGGCTGCGGAACGCGGCTGCGTTTGATCTCGATTGTTTCAAGCCGTTTGCTTTCGGCGCGTTCGATTGTCAGACGAACAATCGAACCCTGACGACCGCGAACTTTGTCGCGCACAATCGCCGAATCTTTGCCCGAAACATTCTCGCCGTTGACGGCTGTAATTTTATCGCCGAATCTTAGGCGGGCGCGATTAGCGGTCGAATCCGGGAAGGTCGAAACGATATAAGTATCAACTTCGCCGTTTTTTTCAAAATTAACGATGGTCGCGCCGATTCCGAAATATTCGCTTTGCTGGTCGGTCAAAAGCTCTTCGTAATCTGCCGAATCGAAATAATTTGAATGCGGGTCGAGTGCGCGAAGCATCGCCGAAATAGAGGTTTTGGTCAGCCGGTTGTAATCGTTTTTCTTGCCGCCGACGTGATTATTCCTGATAATTTCGAGCGCATCGGCAAAATCCTCTGAAATTGTCTCCCGGTTTGTTTTAGAGGAAAAGGCTTTCGACTTCGCAATCGAAGCCGCGAATGATTTACCCAAACCGATGCTGAACGGTTCGACTTCGGGCAATTGCGAAACTGTTTTCGCTTTTTTTTGTGGGAAAACGAGCGCAGCCGAAACAGCGAAAAACAAAAAGATGAACGCAAAACTTTTCTTCATAATTTAAAAACGGCAGGACGCAAAACGCCCGAAAACTAAACCGAAAACTAAATTCGTTGATATTTAAGCGGAATGTTACAAATCAACCCGAACAAATGCAAACCGAAATCCGCATTGCTTCCGCCATAACCATATTTTATTTGCTGTTTGAAAAGACTGAATGCTTTCTGTTTTCCAAATCTATTTTTGGGCTTTAAGAAATTGTCGATTGTATTCGCATAGTTTATTTGTCAAACGATTAATTTTCGGTGAAAATCAATGCTATGTCGGAGTCAGGTGAATTGAACGCAAAAAATCAGCAGAATAATCTGCAAAAGAAGTTTCAAATTCTGTTTGAAACCTTCGATGTGGCAAATGTTTTGACCGAACCTTTAACACGGTCAATCGAAAATCTTTTACGGGTTTCCGCCGCTGCGATGAATTCGGAAGAAGCATCGGTTTTGATTCGTGACGGCGACGAAGGCGATCTGCGGTTTCTTTCGGCAATCGGCAAAGTCGCCGGTAAATTATTAAACTTGCGTGTTCCCGCCGGAAAGGGAATTGCCGGTTTCGTATTGTCATCGGGACAGCCGATGGCGGTTGCCGATGTCGGCGAGGAAAACGCTTTTTACGACGAAGTTGACCGGAAAACCGGCTATTCAACGCAAACTATTTTAGCCACGCCGCTGCGCTACAACGGTGAAATTATCGGCGTTCTGGAATACGTCAACCGGATCGGCGCACCGCCTTTTGAATCTTTTACGCCCGATGAAATGGATAATGCCGCGCTTTACGCCGATGTAATCGCGTCGCTCGTCAATGCCTACGAATCGGCAAAACTTTTGCGCGATCTCGGCGGTAAAATGCTTTCCGATAAAAATGAAACCGATTACGTCGAGATTCGTAACTGGCTGAGAACTCTGCGCGATTCATCGGAACACCGGGAAATGATGGATTTAGCAGTTTTGCTGCGCGAAATTTCCGCGCGCGGCGACAGCGAACGTCAATTGTGCCTCGAACTTTTAGAATCAATTCTGCGTTTTTCCGACACGAAATCTGAAACGAGTTTCCTTAATTTTTAGTTTTTTATGACGATTGGTTCCGAACTTCAGTCAAATCCGAATACAAACGCTTTCGATTATTTTCAAATTGGCGACAATTGGAAATCGCTGACAGGGAAAGGTGTCAGCGTGGCGGTAATTGACAGCGGAATTGATGAAAATCACCCAAATTTAAAAGGAAAAATAAAAGAATCGGTCGAAGCGAAAGCTGAAAATAAGAGAATCATTTTTGAATCTTCCGACACCGGAGATTCCGCCGGACACGGAACGGCTTGTGCCGGAATCATCGCTAAAATCGCTTCGGAAGCTGAATTTTACAGCATAAAAGTTTTAGGCGCGGGCGGACTAGGCGACGGTCAGGCGTTTCTCGCCGGTTTGGAATACGCGATAAAAAAGCGTTACCGCGTGATAAATTTGAGTCTCGGCACGACCAAGCCGCAGTTTTTTTCGCCGCTTCACGATCTGCTCGACCGCGCCTATCAAGCGGGCTGCATCGTCGTCGCCGCCGCCAATAATTTGCCGCAGCCCAGTTTTCCTTCGGTTTTTTCATCATCCTTGATTTCGGTGATTAAAAGTGCGGAAACCGACCCGTTTAATTTCGGATTTCATTTCGGCGAAGTCATCGAATTGACCGCGCCCGGTGTAAACGTCCGAACCGCGTGGCTCGGCGGCGGTTATCGAAATCTGACCGGAAACAGTTTCGCCTGTCCGCACATCGCCGGAATAATCGCCCTTCTGCTCGAAGCCTATCCGAGCCTGACTCCGTTTCAGGTTAAATCCGCGCTTTACGCCATCGCCCGGGAAAATCAGGAAAAACTTCAGGCGGAAAAATGAATCTGTAATAAAAATCGTTGCTTTTTGCATATCCATTCGATAAACTTCAATTCATACTGATCCTTATCCCCTGACCGAACTGATTATTATCCGTTGGTCTAAAGATCAATGTTTTTTATTCGTTGAATGGAGTTTTGCAGTCTGAACGAACAGAAACTTTGGTAATAGTTTAAAGCCTCAAAGCCACTTCGTCCTGCTCATTTCTCCGATCATAGTATTGACAAATTTCCGAATGTCTTTCGATTTGTTTTTGCCAAACGAGAGGCGGAGAAAACTGTCAAACAATCCGGGTAGATTTTCGTGAGGCACTTGAACTCGAAAATCTTACTCTTTCCCAAACTTTCACGTTAGGGGATTGAAGCCTTGAAACGCGGAAACAAAAACGGAGGTTTATACAAATGAATAGAATAATTCTCTTACTTTTCTCTTTAGTGTTGTTTTTCCTTCCCGCTTTCGGTCAGGATGCGCCAACAAATTTGCAGGAAACCAAAACAAAATTTGATTTCGACGGCGACGGCAAAGCCGACATCTCAGTTTTTCGCCGGTCGGACGCTTTCTGGTATATCATGAAAAGTTCGGGCGGATATTCCTTTGTTAAATGGGGATTGGGAATTGACAGACCTATACCGGAAGATTACGACGGTGACGGGCGAACTGATATAGCAGTTTTTCGAGAAACTATGTTTTCTGGTACAGGTCGAATTCCCAATATCTGGTACATCCTCAGAAGTTCGGATAATACCGTTTTTATCAGACAGTGGGGAGTATATAATGGCACTCCGTACGGCTTATCGGTGCCAGCCGATTACGACGGCGACGGTAAAACCGATTTAGCTGTTTATCATTCAAGCGATGTTGTTCCTGCGCCGGGCTATTTCGTGATTTTGCAAAGTTCGACTGATTCAATAATTGAAAAGCAATGGGGACTTAGTGCCGACCGGCTCGTTCCGGCAGATTACGACGGCGACGGAAAAGCCGATTTAGCCGTCTTTCGATACGGCGATTTTCCCGGCAGTACCGAGATAAACACCTGGTATATTTTACAAAGCTCAAACGGCGCGACGAGAATCGAATATTTCGGACTTCCGACCGACCGGCTCGTTCCGGCGGATTATGACGGCGACGGCAAAACCGATATTGCCGTCTGGCGACCGTCAAACGGTGTTTGGTATCGCATCAATAGCCGCGACGGTTCGTTTTTCGCTACGCCGTTCGGATTGTCCGACGATAAGCCGACACCGGCGGATTACGACGGCGACGGAAAAACCGACATCGCCGTCTTTCGACCTTCGACAGGCATTTGGTATCTTCAGCGTTCGACCGAAGGCTTTACGGCGTTGCCGTTCGGTCTGAGAGATGATATTCCGATTCCGAATGTTTTTGTTCGATAGTTAGACAGATAGTTAAAAGTTCTACGATATTTTGCTCTGTGGTCAGAGTCCAATATAGTAGAACTTTTTTTACTGCTGACTTTGAATAATATTGAGTTTGAAAAGAGGTTCTTTGCATTTTACGGCTTAAAATGATTACATATTTGTAAGTTATTTTGTAATTTATTTCACAAAATTTATTGAAGAATTTATGTCAGAACAATTCAAACTTTCGCCATTAGAAATCGAACAATACACTTTGGAAAACGGTCTGCGCGTCGTTTTAAATTACGATCCGGCGATTCCGGTCGTCGCCGTCGCGGTTTATTACGATGTCGGTTCGCGCAATGAACGGATGGGTCGGACGGGTTTCGCGCATCTGTTTGAACATATGATGTTTCAAGGCTCGGAAAACGTCAAAAAAGCCGAACATTTTCAATATGTGATGAAAGCCGGCGGCACGATGAACGGCACGACTTCATCGGAACGGACGAATTATTTCGAGTCTTTGCCCGCCAATCAACTGCCGCTCGCGCTCTGGCTCGAATCCGACCGGATGCGAACGCTTGCCGTGACGCAGGAAAATCTTGATAATCAGCGCGATGCCGTCAAAGAAGAAAAACGTCTACGCTACGACAATCAGCCGTATGGACAGATTTTCGATTTGATAAATTCGATGGTTTACAAAAACTTCGCCAACGCGCATTCGACCATCGGTTCGATGGAAGATTTGGACGACGCGACGGTCGAAGACGTGCAGGAATTTTTCCGCGTTTATTACGCCCCGAACAACGCCGTGCTGGTCATTTCCGGTTCGTTTGAACGCTCGACCGTAAAGGAACTGGTTGAAAAATATTTCGGCTCGATTGAAAATCAGCCGTTGCCGCCTGCGCTCGATGTTGCCGAACCGCCGGAAGTTGCGGAAAACTACAAAGTTTACGAAGACAAACTCGCGCCTTTTCCGGCTTTTTTGATCGGATGGAAAATCCCGCCGCGCCGTTCGCCGGAATTTAACGCGCTTTTTCTTGCCGGAAAACTGCTTTACGACGGCGAAAGTTCGCGGCTTTATCAAAAGCTCGTCAAAGGCGAAGAATCAATCGTTCAGCTTTTCGGTTTTACCGACGAGCGGCGCGGACCTTCGAGTATGTTTATCGGTGCGATTCCGAAACCGGATAAGGATTTGAGCGTTATCCGCGATGTGATAATGAATGAAATAAACGATTTGGCGACCGGCGGAGTGACTCCCGATGAAATGCAGAAACTGCAAAATCAGTTGCTTAATGACGTTATCCGAATGCGCCAGTCGTCAATGGCTCGCGCCCAGCATATCGCGGAATTCACGCTCTACGACGGAAATCCCGAACTCGTCAATTCCGAACTAGACGAACTGCTCCAAATTACGCCGGAGCAAATTAAAAACGCGGTCGCAAAATTTATAAACACGGAAAACCGCGCTCTGCTCGATGTCGTTCCGGTCGGGAAAGGATAGAATAACGGTGAATTGTGAATGATGAATGGTGAATGAGAGAAAATAATTCTTTTATTCACCATTCATCATTCATCATTCACCATTAAATTAAAATTATGACAGAAGAATTTCGCAAAAATGCGCCGGAACCGCTCGCGCCGCTTCCGTTTAATATCGGGAAACCGTTTGAAACAACATTGGATAACGGTTTGAAATTGATTATTTTTGAAGAAAAAAGACTGCCGCTCATTAGTTATCGTCTGGCTTTTAATTCGGGCGACAGCAGCGATCCGGCGGATGCCGTCGGTTTGACTTCGGCGACGGCTTCGCTTTTGAGTGAAGGGACGAAAAATTATACGAGCCGCCAGCTTGCCGAGGAAATCGAACGGCTCGGCGCACATATTTCGGCAAGTGCGTCCGACGATTTCACGGTTATCGCCGCTTCCGCGCTGTCGCTCTACAATTCCGACATTCTGCGTTTGATGACGGAAATGATTTTCGCACCGACATTTCCCGAACAGGAACTGAATCTATACCGGCAAAATACAATTGAAAATCTGAAATATCAGCGTTCGCAGGCATCGTTTCTGGCAAACGAGCAAACAGCGAGAATTCTCTACGGCGAACATCCGTATTCGATTATTTCGCCGAAAGCGTCGGACATCGAAAACATCACGCGCGAAAAATTGATCGAACAGCACGCCAGAATTTTCATTCCGAACGATGCGACTTTTGTTATCGTCGGCGATGTCGAAATCGAAAGTTTGATTGCTGAAATCGAGGACAAATTCGGCAAGTGGCAAAAGGGAATCGTGCCGGAAATGAAATTGCCCGAATTGCCGCAACGGTCGGAGAGAACTTTGACAATTGTTGATCGGCAAGGTTCGGCGCAGTCGAATATCGTGCTGGCAAGCCTTGCGTTCGAGCGGACGAATCCCGATTATTTTCCATTTGTCGTGATGAATCAAATCTTAGGCGCGGGCGCGTCGTCGCGTATTTTTATGAATCTGCGCGAAGAAAAAGGCTACACCTACGGTGCTTATTCGAGAACCGACACGAAACGGCTTGCCGGTGATTTTGAAGCGACAGCCGAAGTCAGAACGGCGGTGACGGGCGATTCTCTGCACGAGTTTTTTTATGAACTCGACCGCATCAAAGATGAAAAAGTGACGGATGAAGAGTTGCAGGATGCGAAAAATTTTCTCACCGGAGTTTTTCCGATTCGCGCCGAAACGCAGGAAGGTTTGACTTCGCTTATCGTTTCGCAAAAACTTTATAATTTGCCGGAAGATTATCTTCAAACCTACCGCGAAAAAGTCAACGCCGTGACCGCCGAAGAAGTCGAGCGCGTCGCCGTAAAATATATCAAGCCCGACCGAATGGCGATGGTCATCGTCGGCGATGCCGAAGAAATTCTCGCGCAGGCAAAGTCTTACGCGGAGAAAATCGAGATTTTCGACACGGACGGAAATCCTCAGAAATTGGAGAAATATATGCAGAATGAAAAAGCGGAAACCGCTGACGTTTCCGGTAAATGGAGTCTGTCGGTTGATTTTCAGGGACAAAATTTTCCGGTTTCACTCGTTTTGGAACAATCGGAAGAAAATGTTTCGGGAAAATTGGAATCAATGCTCGGCGAAGGTGTTGTAGAAAACGGAAAAGTAAAAGGCAATAAATTTTCCGCTGCCGCCAAATCCGAAATGCAGGGGCAAACCGTTGAATTAACGATTAGCGGAACAATCGAAAACGACTCGATGAACGGTTCGCTCAGTGCGCCGATGATTCCGATGCCGCTGAAATTTTCCGGCAGTCGTGAAAAGTAAGTTCATATCGTCGGTTTAAAGTGCAAGGTATGCGAAAAGCGTGAAAAGAATTTTTTGTTTTCACGCTTTTCGCATACCTCATTGAAAACGATTGAAAAGGGAGGTTTTGAGTTGTGTGTGAGATTTGCTGACTCAAGTGGAGAAAGCAGGACGGTTTACACAACTCAAAACTCTTGTTTGGTGAGGGAATTCGTTAATTAGCCCGCGCGTCGCATCGGCGCGACGTTTTCCGAATGCTGACTTTTCTGCAAATCCTGCAAATGCTGAATAAAGCTCGAAGCCGCTTTTTTGGAAAGCTCGTCGGTTTTGCACTGCATTACATTGTTCGATTCTTCGTCCGCATCAATGCTCATTTCGCGGGCGATAGCGCGAATCATTCCGAGCTGCTTCGCCGTCACTAAATCCGAAAGACTTCTGGCAATCGGATTTGCCGGAAAACCGCCGTCAGGCTGCGGCGCAATCGCGCCTTCGCGTTCGATAACGTCGGATTCTTTTTTGTAAAGCTCGCGCGCGATGCCGAATTTTACCGCCGCGCGTTTGAGCGCGTCGTGTTCGGCTTTTTTAATGCCTAATTCCGATTCTGCGCTGCCGGTTCCGATGCCTTCACGCGAAACGCCGTCAATCGTGATGGCGACAGTTACCGTAAAAATATCGCCGATTTGTTTGATGTCACGAATCGTGTGCGACCAGTTCGGCGCGGTTTCGTCCAAAATATCGGCGACCGTGTGCCATTCGACGTAATCAACATAATGCGTATTGCCGTTGCGGTCGCGCCAGCCTTCACGCTGTTTGACGAGATGCGGTTCGACGTTTTTACGCAATTCTTTCAACGTAGATGTGAAATTTATGACGTTATTTGCCGTTTCAGCTTTTGTATCGGCTGTCTTCTGTGCCGTCATCGGTACTTGTTTTAAAGTTTCGTGGTTCATTTGTTTATCTCCTTTTGTGCTTATAAGTTGATTCGGTTCGGCTTCGCTCGTTTCAATCAGTCCAACAATTGAAACATCCGCTGTAACTTCCTCAATCTTCTGTTCGCCGCGCGTGGACTCGTGCGACTCAGTTGTGCTTTTTTCGTTTTTATCTGCCGAAACCGGTTGCGATGTGACTGCGATTTCCGTCATCGCTTTTTTATCAGCCTGTTTCGTCACGGGTTCTGTATTCTTTGCGACCAAAGCATATTTCACTGCTAAAATATGCTCGCAGCGAAAACCGGAATCGTTTGCAGACGCTTCTTCAAACTCCAAACAATTACAACGAATTTTTCCTTCCGCATCGCGCCAGACATCGTAGACTGTTTGACGACCGCGCAAACTCGGCGTGGAAACGCTGAATTTATCGCCTTCACGATTGACAAGTCCCATCGCCGCGATTGATTTGGCTCTTTTATCACGTTTTTCCGTTGTATTTTTTTCTGCTACTGCTTCCATCATCTTCTCCTTAAAATCTACTCGAACTGTTGATAACCGATAGTCAAAGTAATAGATGAAACATTTGCGTTTCATCTATGCAACATTGTATCGAATAAATTTATTTGTTGCAAGCGTGAAACGCGGTGTTGCATTTAAAATTTCGCTGTGTTATGTTTTATCCGTGAAATGGCAAGAGCATCAATGGCACTTGTAAATTCAAAAAGTGGAGAAAGATAATTATGGGTTACAAAAACGAATCTCTGATAAACACAATCGAACTCGGTCGCGCAATCAAACGTCGTCGTGATGAATTAAAATTAAGTTTGCGCGATGTCGCTGACGTGACGAATGTTTCCGCCTCAACGCTTTCCCGAATTGAAAACGGAACCGGAAAGCCCGATGCCGATAACATCGCTCGTTTGACCAACTGGCTCGATATGCCGGTTGACCGCGTAATGAAAAACCGCACGACGGAAGATGTCGAAGCGGTGGTTTACTACCCGCACGAGGCGACACCGGAAATTGTCGAAGCTCATCTACGCGCCGACAAAAATTTATCGCCGGAGACAGCTAAAGCCTTATCGGAACTTTTCCGCGTGGCTTATTCGCAATTCAGCAATTCCGGAAAATAGAAAACCGGAAATGAGACAGATATTTTATTGCTTGAACTTTAAGCATGGTTTTTCGTTGTAAGTTTTTTGGCGGTTTTTGTTATTTTATTTATGAGAACATTTGCTCAAACTGAACAGATTCAAGCGGAAACAAACTACGATAAAGGCTTTGTCGTTGACACGACTTTCGTGCTTTTCTTTTTAGCAATTGAGTTCGGTCGAACAACCGGCGTTGTCGCTTTCGATACGATTTTGCTGTTAATCACGCTCTTGATGTTGATGATTCTGCCTTATTATCTTTTAGCCGATGAAAAACCTCAGTTCGGCGAATGGCTTTTGGGAAGAACTTTCATCGTCGCTTTTGCCGTCCTATTAGGATTAATGTTTAAGCAAACTCTCGGCGTTGTTTTGCCGGAAACTTTTCGTTTTCTGCCGATGACACTTTTGATCATGACGGCGATGTTCAGCAGTTATCTGCAATTTTACGGCTTTTTCAAACTTCGTTTGGCAAAATAGGCAAAAGGCTTAAGCGAAGAAACGAAATCCGCGTCTGTTTCGGGAACAGGCGCGGATTTTTTATTTTTTATAATAGTTATAACATCTGTTATATTATTGAATGAGGAGTATATGACAAGCAAATTAAAAATTACGGCTATTGGAAACTCGACGGGAATTATTCTGCCGAGAGACATTTTGGAAAAACTTCGCGTTTCAAAAGGCGACACGCTTTTTGCTGTTGAAACAGGAAAAGGAATTGAACTGACGGCTTACAATCCCGAAGTTGCCGAGCAAATGAAACTCGCCGAGCAGGTAATGCGCGAAGACCGCGACGCTTTGCGAAAACTCGCTGAATAAATATGGCTGAATTTAAATGGCTTCTCGAAGAATCCGTTTATGCTATTCACCAACGCCAAATCGCTGAACATGGCGGAAGCGACGGTGTGCGTGACGAAGGATTACTTTTGTCGGCGTTGGCAAGACCTCAAAATCTGTTGGCGTACAGCGAAGAAATGCCTGATATTGCCCAACTTGCTGCCGCATTAGCTTATGGAATCGCTAAAAACCATCCGTTTATTGACGGAAATAAAAGAACGGCACTTGTCGTTGCAAGATCATTTTTGCTACTGAACGGATTCAATTTAAACGCGACACAGGAAGAAAAATATTTGACCTTTCTAAAACTCGCTGAAGGGAATTTAAGCGAAGAAGAATTAGCACAATGGATGCGAAGTAGATTAATTCAAATGTAACAAAAAGCGGCGAACACAATTCGCCGCTTTTTTGTTTACAGTTTGACGCAGATTTTCACGCAAGTGCAATAGCCATTTCTTCCTTCGCCAGAATTTCGTGAATGGCTTTTATTTGCGCGTAAAGTTCGGTGTATTGTTCGGGCGTTAAAGCCTGCGCTCCGTCGCAGAGAGCTTCTTCCGGGCAAGGGTGAACTTCGATAATCAAGCCGTCCGCGCCGACGGCGACTCCGGCTCGCGCCATCGGATTGACCATATAATTTCTGCCGGTTCCGTGCGACGGATCAACGATAATCGGCAGATGCGTCATTTTCTGCACCGCCGGAACGATTGATAAATCCATCGTGTTGCGGGCGTGTGTGCCGAAGGTTCGGATGCCGCGTTCGCATAAAATCACATCGTAATTTCCTTCGGACATCACATATTCGGCGGCAAGCAGAAATTCGTCCAGCGTCGCCGACAAACCGCGTTTCAACAAAACGGGTTTGCGTGTTTGCCCGACGTATTTCAAAAGCGAGAAATTCTGCATATTTCGCGCGCCGATCTGAATGCAGTCGCCGTATTTTTCGACCAGATCAACGCCGCGCTCGTCCATCGCTTCGGTCACGATGTTCAAATCGTATCGGTCGCGGACTTCCGCCAAAATCTTTAGACCGTCTTCGCCTTTGCCCTGAAAAGCGTAGGGCGACGTGCGCGGTTTAAACGCGCCGCCGCGAAAGAATCGCGCACCGCTTTTCGCCACGTATTCAGCGACTTTAAATACCTGCTCGACGGTTTCGACGGCGCACGGTCCGGCGATAATTGCCAGTTCGTCGCCGCCGATTTCCGCGTTTCCGACTTTGATGACGCTTTTTTCAGGGCGCAAATCTTTCGAGATGAGTTTATACGGTTTCGTCACGCGAATCGCTTCGGCAACGCCCGCGAGATTTTCAAA
>JALYQJ010000263.1 GCA_030855875.1 Acidobacteriota bacterium | reverse complement strand
GTGAACGAAACCGATATGAAAATCGTAGATAATCTCGTGCGCGGCGATAAAATTTTGACGGTGAAAATCATCGAAGGAAACGCGCTTCAGATAAAAACAAATAGTAAACAAAAACCTAGAATTAATTAGGTTTATAAGTAATGAATATTATAATAATTTTTGTATCGGTTATATTACTTATTACATCTTTTTGGCTTTTTTATGTAGCTAAATCCAAGATAAAAAAAGTTGTATTTATTCACGAAGATTCAGAAAAAAGTTGGAAGGTCTTCAAAACTAATTTTTGGATGATTTCAAAAACTTACATACAAGAAAATGTTACTGCTATTCTGATTACTTCAATATTCGCATCAGTTTTAATAATTTTAGGTGCATATTATTTTTATGGAGAATCTGCTTTAATCAATACGCTCCTAATCGTATTAGGATTTTGGGGAGCTATTGGAACTAGTTTGCTTGTAGGGAGCAACGCAAGTTCAGACGGAGAAATACCTCCGGGAACAGAAGATATTTTTAAAGTAATTAAAGAAACAGTCAAAAATATTAAGAAGACAATAGTAAAAAACAAGGATGAAAGTATCGTTTATTCAGGTTACGTGGAGCTACCAAGTAAAATTTATGTAAATGAATCAGCGAATATTATAGTAAATTTATTTTGCGAAGTTTTACCAACCAAATCTAATAGAGAACATATGGAAACTGTTCAGAATAAAGAATTAAAATTAATTGATATTTACCTCCAAAGAAAACAAAGTGGCTTGGAATCTCTTAAAGTTGAATTACAAGCAGCATCTCTTAAAATAGCTGTGGAGACTAATCAGCAGATTGATTTGATAAATAATCATATAAAGTTTCAATGGAGTATTACTAGTGAAAACCCTACTCTTCACAAAATAAACTTAATTTTCTTAAAAGTATCAAATTCATTGATTAAACACCTTGGAGAAATAGAGCATTCTGTAAAAGTTGTTAATTTACTTGGCTTAACCAGAAGACAGGTTTTTGTAGCTGCGGGTATATCTGGATTGTTGGGAGTTATTTCCGCTATGGAAAAAATATTGGAATTCTTAAGTTATATAAGCAGAAATTAATCCAATACCAAAAATTAAATGGAAAATCTTGAACGAAAAAGAACCGTCTTTGGTTTGACGAAAGAAGAGCGCAAGAAAATCGAAATTGAAGACGGTCTCGAAAGTCTTTCAAAATATCTCGACGATTGGATAAAAATTCCCGTCGTCGGCTGGCGGTTCGGGCTTGACGCTTTGATCGGTTTGATTCCGAATGTCGGTGACACGGTGACATCATTCGGTTCGTTTTATATTTTGGTTGCGGGCGTTCGTTACGGTGTGCCGAAAATCACTTTGCTCAGAATGGCTTTCAATATCGGGCTTGATTATGTCGTCGGCGTGATTCCGTTTGTCGGCGATGCGTTCGATTTTTTTTGGAAATCGAACAAGCAAAATATGGATTTGATTCGGGAACGCGGAACGGGCAAAGGTCAGGGAACGACGGGCGATTATATTTTCGTTTTTGGGATAATCTTGCTTTTAATCGGCATTCTCGTCGGTTCTATTCTGGTGAGTTTGTATATTCTCGGAACTGTTTTCGCGGGGCTGTGGGATTTAGTTAATTTTTAGCACAGGAAAGCAAAAAAGAAATTTACAGGGATAACAGGATGAACAGGGATAAGAAAAGATTTAATTTTTGATTTATTAACTGGTGTTACGCAAAATTTGTTTTTGCGTAACACCAGTTAATAAATTTGGGAAAGTTTCACTTGCCGATGCAAAAAGAAAAGAGTTGATTTTTTAGCTCAACTCTTTTCTTTTTGATTTAATCTGCAAACAATCGTTTTTGGTAATTGTTCGCGTCTTTTCAAACTAACCGGCGGCTTGCGTCCGCGTTTCTGTGCCTTGAATCGGCGTTTCGTTTTTCATCGCTGCCATTTTTTCCATACTGGATTTGATGCCGTCGGCGACGCGCTGTCCGTATTCTTCGTCGCACTGTTTTAGCAAATCAATCATTCTGGTTTGAATGTCGGTGTTGCACTGCGCGAGCGCGTCGGAAAGATTCAAAACCAGATCGTCGCGTTCCCACTGTTCAATCGAACGATAGCGTTCGCCCGCTTGTTTGAAGTTGTTTTCGCGGTCAATTTTTTGACGAACGAGATTTCCCGAAACATACGGTGTAAATTCTTTGCCCGCCGTTTCGCCTTCTCTCAAACCGCCGAGGCTCGACGGTTCGTAATTGACGTGCGGATTTTCGCCGCCGGTGTCAACGTGATACGTCATCTGACCGTCGCGCTGATTCGTGCCGATGTGTGTTCTCGGCGAATTAATCGGCAGCTGCAAATAATTCGGTCCGACGCGGTAACGCTGCGTGTCCGAATAAGAAAGCGTTCTGCCTTGCAGCATTTTATCGTCTGAAAAATCCAGACCGTCAACCAGAACGCCCGTTCCGAAAGCAACTTGTTCGACTTCGGCGAAGTAGTTTTTTACATTACGGTCTAAAACCATTCTGCCAATCGGAAGCAGCGGAAATTGTTCTTCATCCCACGCTTTCGTGTCGTCGAGCGGATCAAAATCTAATTCGGGATGGTCATCATCCGACATAATTTGAACGCAAAATTCCCATTCCGGATAATCGCCGCGTTCAATCGCGTCGAACAAATCCTGCGTCGCGTGATTGAAGTTTTTCGCCTGAATCGCTTCGGCTTGCTCCTGCGTCAGCGATTTAATGCCCTGTTTGGTTTTCCAATGATATTTGACCAAAACGCCTTCGCCTTCCGCATTAAACCATTTGTAAGTGTTCACGCCGAAACCGTCCTGATGACGATAATCCTGCGGAATTCCGCGCGGGCTGAACAAAAAGGAAATCATATGCATCGCTTCGGGAGTTAAGCTGATGAAGTCGAAAATGCGCTGCGCGTCCTGGCGAAACGTAACCGGGTCGGGTTTAAAAGCGTGAACGACATCGGGAAATTTCATCGCGTCGCGGATAAAAAACACCGGCAGATTATTTCCCACCAAATCCCAGTTGCCGTCGTCGGTGTAAAACTTCGTCGCAAAACCGCGCGGGTCGCGCAGAGTTTCCGGCGAATGTCCGCCGTGAATAACGGTCGAAAAACGCACGAACATCGGAGTTCGCTTCCCTTTTTCCTGAAAAAGTTTAGCGCGTGTAAATTTTGAAATCGGCTGGTCGCCCGCCGTTCCGTAGGCTTCAAAATAACCGTGTGCGCCCGCGCCGCGCGCGTGAACGACTCGTTCGGGAATGCGTTCGCGGTCGAAATGCGTGATTTTTTCGATGAACGGATAATTTTCCATCGTCATCGGACCGCGATTACCGATTGTCCGCGAGCTTTGATTGTTGTAAATCGGATGTCCCTGCCGATTCGTCAACGTCGCCTTTTCATCCTGCGAATCCATCATTTTGCCGTCTTCAGCTTTGTTATGTTTTTTGCCGTCGTCTTCTATCATTGTTTTGCCTCCAAATTATTTTGATTGCAGAAGCCCGCACAAAGTAAGGGCGAAAAGTCTAAAATACACAGTTGCTTCGTGCGTGTTTCTGCCTTAATTTAGTTCGCTAACTTAGCGAACTCGCCTGAACTACATCTAAACCGTTAAATTTTCTTGTCCCGGTGTTCAGTCCGCCGGTTTGAAGTCCCTGCAAAACGTGCAGAGTTTCGTCTACCGAATGTTATTTTCTTGTTATCTATGAATTATTTATCAAGAATTAGCGCAAGACTCCGACCATAATTTAATGCGTTGGCAAATTTGGTCGGAGATGTAGCGCGTTCCACAGCAGCCGTGTTTTCAAACGGCTGCCCGCTTTCAACCACACCACCACTAAACTTTTCAATAGAACAACCACGTTCGGGCTGAACGATAGCGTAAAGTGGATTCCTGTATGTTGGGTGTTGTTCCCCGAAAACATACCGAAAGAGATGTTCAAACATCTAGGTCGCTAGAATCTCCATACCATAATCGTTTCGATTTGGTTGGAGAGTGTCAAAAATTTATTTACACTCAGGACATAAACCGCGCAATGTCAATTCGAGCGATTCGAGTTTGAATTTGGAAAGCTGCGCCGCGAGTTCGACTAACTCGTCGGGCATTTTCAGATCAATATCAATCAGCTTTCCGCATTTGTTACAAATCGCGTGATCGTGTCTGGTCGTTTTTGCGTCGAACCGATTCGCGCCGCTGAAACCGAAATGAATTTCCGCGATGTGTCCTGCTTCCTTCAAAAAGCGCAGCGAATTGTAAACGGTTGCAAAACTAATCGTCGGCAATCGCCGCTTCGCTTCGTCAAAAACTTCGTTCGCCGTCAAATGATGCTCGGCAGAGCGAATAACCTGCAAAACGACTTCGCGCTGTTTCGTCAAACCCAAATCTTTTATGTTTTCTATTACGTTCATTATATTACTGAATTAGAATAATTCTAATTCTAATTCCTGTCAAATATGTTCAAAAAATCAGGCTTGAAATTTAGTACAAGAAGTTTTTTGTGTTGAAGATTTTTATTTACTTTCGCCAATAATCAATTTTCTTCGGGCTTGAATTTGCAAACCGGAGCGTTTTGATGAAACTTCGATGTTGCGTTCTTCGCTCGTTCGGGATTCGCTCAGAGGGCGTTTCGGAACGTATGTGACGACGTAGCTCGAATCTATAATCCGGGCGACAAGTGCCGATTTTTCGAGCATTTCTTCTTTCGTTTCGGGCAGAATAAATTCGCCGTTCGTGTTTTCCGCCAAATTCGACAGAGCCTTTTCGCTCGTTATCAAATCCTGTTTTCGTTCGCGCATTTTTTTGAGCATTGCGCGGTCGAGATTTATCGTCGGACCGATTTTCGGCGCGGTTGCAATATCGCGCACACCGTTCGGCAAAGTCGCGGCGATTTCCGGCGGCATCGCTCGCGGCGGCGGAGAATTTGAAACGCCTTTGGTGCGCGGTTCGATGTCGGTTGTTTCCATTTTCGTGTAGCTGATGACGTGAACATTGATGTCGGTCGAAAGCAGTTTTCGCATCGCCGCGGCTTTTTCGGTTTCGGTCGCAAGGCTGTCAGTTCCATCGGTGATGAGAACGAGATGTTTGTTGTCGAGCGGATTTTTCTGCAAAAAGTCGGTCGCCAAACTAAGCGCGCCGACGAAGACCGAACGCTTTCCGAAATTAGTTTTTGTATCGAGAATATTTAAGACGGCGGCTTTATCGCTTGTCCATTCGGCGATGATTTCCGCGCGGTCGTGATACTGCAAAACGGCGACCGTATCGCCTTCTTTCAGCGAACTCACAATTGCTTTCGCCGTGTTGCGCGTTTGATTAATGCTTTTGATTTGCCTCATTTCGCCGCCTGTGTCCATCACGATTAGAACATTGGCGGGAATGCGCCGGATGCTGCTCGCCTGATGCAGAACATTGTTTTCGGTGATGACCAAATCTTCTTTTTGAACGCCGGACGCGAATTTGCCGTCATCATCAAAAGCCAGAACATTGAGTTTGATTTCTTCGGTAAAAACTCTTTCAGTATCGTCGTCTTTCGGCGGCGGTGTCGGTGTCGGTCGCCCGGATTGAGCGTAAAGACCGACCGCCAAAAAAAAGAAAACAAACGCCGTCGGCAGAATTTTTTTAGTTCGCATCGAAATCATAAAACCTCGCATAAAATTATGACCAATTTGGTTTTGTGATGCCGCAGTGCGCGTAAAATATGCTTTTTGGAACGAGAATCTTTTGTAAAGAATTGACAGGCAGATTGGAAAGTTAAACTGAAAACGGCAAAAAAAGCACCTTGAAATAGCTAACCTTTAGCGGGATTTCAATTTTGCGTTGTTAATTCTGTTCTGCACTCCGGCGTGATGAAAGTAGCAAATCGCAATCGCCAGAGCGTCCGCCGCGTCGTGCGGCTGCGGAGCGGTTTTCATTCGCAGAAGAAGGCGCACCATTTCCTGAACCTGATGCTTTTCGGCGTTGCCGTAACCGACGACCGTTTGTTTAATCAGGCGCGGACTGTATTCGCCGATTTCCAGACCGGCTTTTTCGCCCAGAAGTAAAACTACGCCGCGCACCTGACCGAGTTTTAAGGCGACTTTGACGTTGACGGCGTAAAACGCTTCTTCGACGGAAATCGCGTCGGGCTGATATTTTTCGATCACCGCCTCAACGCCTTCGTAAATCTTCAGCAAACGCTTGGAAAACGCATCGCGCGGACTCGATTTGACCGTGCCGTAATCAACCAGCGCGTATTTCAATCCGCTGCCTTCGACCACACCCCAGCCGAGCGTTTCGCTGCCCGGATCAATTCCCAAAACTCGCATTTATTTTTCCCGCTTTTCGCTTAAAATTGACTTAAATCAGCCCCAAAGATAACCTATATTTTGCTGAAATCAAACAGGTTTTTGTTTTTGATTATAATTTACCGAAACAATAAACTATCGTAGTAGTTTGAATTAATAAAGGCTAAATCGAAATGGACACTCAAGCAACAAACTCCAGACCGAAGGAATCCGCGCACGCTTTACTAACCGAAATCATAGATTACGCCGGACTTTTTCCGCCTTCGCAAATTTCGATGGCGGAAGCCGTGACCAATTACACCGTTTATAAAAAAAGCGAATATAATTGGATGCTCGGACGTTTTATCGTGCCGACGGCGCGGCTCGACGAATTTATCGAACACGCTGACGAACTTGTCACGGCGAACGGAGAAAACGGCTGGCGTTTGAGCGTTTTGGCGGGCGAAGATATTTACGAAAGCGTTCGCCGCATTGATCGGTTCAACGCGGAAAATGCCTCGCGCTTTTTGTGCGACACTCTCGAAGTCAAAGCGTCAACTGTTTCAGAAATCGAAAACACGATTAATATTTTACCCGATTATTTGACGGCTTATTTTGAAATCACGCCCGACGAAAATTTAGCGGATTTGGTTTCGACGCTGGCAATCGGTGGTCAGTGCGCGAAAATACGCACCGGCGGTTTAACTGCCGACGTATTTCCTTCAACTGCTGAAATAATTCGTTTTACTAGAACCTGTCTGGCGGCGAACGTGCCTTTTAAAGCGACCGCCGGACTGCATCATCCGATTCGCTGTTTCAAACCGCTGACTTACGCGCCGGACGCGCCTTCGGGAACGATGCACGGTTTTCTAAATTTATTTCTGGCAGCGGGTTTTGCGCGTCAGGGATTTAAATCGAATATGCTCGAAGGCTTGCTCGAAGACGAGTTTTATGAAAGTTTCGAGTTTTCCGACGGCGGCGTAACCTGGCATCGTGATTATATTTTAACCGTTCAGCAAATCGCCTTGATGCGCCGAAGAAGTCTGATCTCATTCGGCTCGTGTTCGTTCGACGAACCAGTTGCCGATTTGCAGGAAATGGGA
>JALYQJ010000232.1 GCA_030855875.1 Acidobacteriota bacterium | reverse complement strand
CAACCGCCGCGACCGCCGGTTTGCGGGGCGTAGTTGCCGCGCAGAGCGCAATCGGCGATGTCAACGGCGAAGAAGGAATTTTAATTTATCAAGGTTACGACATTCACGATTTGGCGGAAAATTCGACATTTGAGGAAGTCATTTTTCTACTCTGGAACGGGCGGCTTCCGAAATCGGACGAACTCGCCGATTTGAAATCTAAGTTTCAGGCGAATTATGAAATTCCGTCGGAAGTTGTCGAAATGTTAAAGACGTTTCCGAAAGATGCCGAGCCGATGGACGTTCTTCGCACGGTTGTTTCCGCCCTCGATTTTTACGACAAAGCCGGACACGGAACCGACCGCGAAAATGCAGTAAATACGGCAATAAAACTGACGGCGCAAATGGGAACGATTGTTACCGCGTGGGAACGAATTCGTTCCGGCAAAGAAATCGTCGCGCCGGACAAATCTTTGAGCATCGCCGAAAACTTTCTCTATATGCTGCGCGGCGAAAAAGCCGAGTCGGACGAAGCGCATATTTTCGATGTCGCGCTGATTCTTCACGCCGATCACGAATTAAACGCTTCGACATTTACAACGCGCGTCGTCGCCGGAACGCTCGCCGATATGTATGGCGCGGTAACTGCTGGAATCGCCGCACTCGCCGGACCTTTGCACGGCGGCGCGAATACGAACGTGATGAAAATGCTCAAGGAAATCGGCTCGGAAGACAAAATTGATACGTGGCTCGACAACGCGCTTGCCGAAAAACGCAAAATTATGGGCATCGGTCACGCCGTCTACAAAACCGAAGACCCGCGCGCGACGTGGCTTCGCAAATACTCCAAACAGCTTGGCGAAAAAAAAGGCGATTTGAGCTGGTATAATATGTCGGAAAAAATCGAAAAAGCGATGCTCGAAAAGAAAGGAATGTATCCGAACGTAGATTTCTATTCCGCGTCGGCTTATTATCTGATGGATATTCCGCTCGACCAATACACGCCGATTTTCGCCATCTCGCGCATCTCCGGCTGGACAGGACATATTTTAGAGCAATACGGCAACAATAAATTAATCCGCCCGCGTGCCGAATACATCGGCGAACGGGATTTGAAATACACGCCGATTGAAGAACGATAGTTCAAGGCAAAAGTAAAAAGGTAAAAGGCAAAAGGTTTATCCCGATTGCCTTTTTTATTTGCTTCAAAACCGAATGAATCGGATAATCTGAAACGAAATGGACGGAAAACGCTTAATCGAAAAAATCACACTGCGAAACATACTATCGTTCGGAGACCTTGGCGAAGAAATCACGCTCGAACCGCTCAACATTATCATCGGTCAAAACGCTTCGGGCAAATCGAATTTGGTTGACGTGATAAAACTTTTAAGGGCATCGACAACAAGTGGTGGTTTCTCAAATCAAATTGTTAAGGGCGGCGGTATCGGAGAGTGGATTTGGAAAGGTAAAAAAAACGACAATATGGCAAGCATTTCAGTAAGTGCCGGGAAACTTACATATTCTGAACCAAATGTAACCTATAATGTAATATTTGAAGAAAGTTATGGAGGACGATTTCGGATAGCCGATGAAATAATTACTGAAAATGGAAAACAATATTATTTAAGAGAAAATTTAGTTGGGGAAAATGAAAATGGAGAAAAGAAAAAATTAGAAAAACTTTCAGAGCAAGAAACTATTTTTTCAAAGATGGAAGCTGTTGATTTTTTTGGGTCAGGTTGGGATTTGAGTGAAAACATAAGTGAGATAAAATTTTTTACAGAGCTAAATACAAATAGAACAACTGATATAAGAAAGCCTCAAATTCCAGATTCTCCAAATAACTTTCTCGAAGAAGACGCAAGTAATCTTGCCCTTGTGTTAAACGATTTAGAGCACAGAGGCAATACAAAAGATAAAATTGTCGAATATCTCAAAAAGTTTAATCCGAGAATCAAAGATTATTCAATTAGGATTTTAGGCGGCACGGTTCAGCTTTTTATTCGTGAAGAAGGCTTGGAAAAGCCGATTTCTGCGATGCGACTTTCAGACGGGACTTTGCGTTATCTGTGTCTGCTGGCGATTCTCTGTCATCCCGAACCGCCGCCGCTGATTTGTATCGAGGAACCTGAAACGGGTTTGCACCCGGATATTTTGCCGACGATTGCCGAATTGATGATCGAGGCTTCACAAAGGACGCAGTTAATCGTGACGACGCATTCGGATATTCTCGTTTCCGCTTTTTCCGAAAATCCCGAAGCGGTTTTGGTCTGTGAAAAAGATGAAGACGGAACGCATTTCAAGCGGCTCGAAGCGGATAAACTGAAAGTTTGGCTGGAGGAATATACGCTCGGTGAAGTTTGGATGCGCGGCGGAATCGGAGGAACGCGGTGGTGAAAGACGTTAGGCTTTATATCGAGGGCGACACAAAGCAAAATGGAAGCGGCAATTCAATCACGCTTCGTCAGGGCTTTAACGAATTCTTCGGCAAATGGGCGGGGGAAGAAAAAATTGAAATCAAACTAAAACCGATTCTCTGCGGCGACCGGGGCAAAGCCGTTAAAATCTTTCTCAATGATGCCGCGCTTTACCCCGAAGATTTCGCCGCGCTGCTGATTGATTCCGAACGCGAAAAAGATGTTAATGAAAGCGCGAAGGCTTTTCTGGAATCAGACTTTCCCAATTACGATTTCAAAAACGTCGAAGAATCGCAATGTCACTTTATGGTGCAGGCGATGGAATCGTGGTTTCTGGCGGACAAGGAAAAACTCGCCGCGTGTTACGACAACAAGTTTCACGAAAAAGCTCTGCCGCAGCACAAGGAAGTTGAAAGGATTCCAAAAAATGACGCAATAGAAAAATTGAAGAAGGCGACGAAAAACACGAGAAATGGCAAAGGCGAATACGGCAAAGGCGCGGACAGCGGAAAAATTTTAGGTGAAATAAATCCGCAAAAAGTCCGCACCGCCGCGCCGCATTGCGAGAGATTATTTAAAACGATTATTTTAGAAATTCAAAAATAAAATTATGAATGAAAATATCACGATCGTATTTCACGGATTTTTGAATCTGCCGAATTTGGAGAAGCTGAAGATGACCGAAATGATAAACGAATATTTCGATTCGATGGAGCGCGAACCGATTCGGCGGGCGAATGAGGAAAAGTTTGCCGCGATTGATTTCGATCAGCCGGAGATGAAATGTAAATGCTGCGGCAGATGACGGATTTTAGCGGCAGTTTGAAGACATCTTTTAACTGTTGATCTGAAACAAAGTTTTAATTGATCGCGTAAAAAGCAGAGAGTTAAACCCCGAAAAAATTAAAAGAGGAAATAATGAAAATGAGGCAATTGTTTTACGTTCTCGGATTGTTTATCGTTATAGTCATCGGCAACATTGTAATTGTTGCCCAAAATGATATGAAACCGCCTGTTGCAAAAAAAGAAGCGAAAATTTTGAAAATTCACGGCTACGAAATTACCGATAATTATGCGTGGCTGCGTGATCGAAACGACAAGAAAAATCCTGAAATCATCAAATATCTCGAAGCTGAAAACGCTTACACAGAGAGTTTTATGGGGCAGCACAAAGAATTCTCCGACAATCTTTATAAAGAAATGCTCGGACGAATCAAGCAGACCGATTTGACTGTGCCTTATCGGTTGGGAAATTACTGGTATTTTACGCGCACCGAAGAAGGCAAACAGTATCCGACTTATCTGCGAAGCAAAACGCAGGCTGGTAAAGACGCGGAAGTTTTGCTCGATCTGAACGAGATGGCGAAAAATTATAAATATTTCGCCGTCGGTTCGTTCGACGTTTCCGACGACGGAAATCTGCTTGCTTTTTCGACCGATACGACCGGCTACCGGCAATACGCTTTGCAGATTAAAGATTTGCGAACCGGAAAGATTTTGCCGGATAAAATCGAGCGCGTAACTTCGACCGAATGGTCGAACGACGGCAAATATCTGTTCGTCGGGCAGGAAGACCCTGTTTCCAAACGCACCGATAAAATCTGGCGGCACACGGTCGGAACGGCGGACGTAAACGATCTGGTTTATGAAGAAAAAGACGTTTTATTTGGTGTCGGTATCGGACGCTCGCGTGACAAAAAGATGCTTTTCATCGGCTCATATGCGAAAACGATGCGCGAATATCGCTATTTGTCGGCGGATAATCCGACGGGCGAATGGAAGATTTTGACTCCGCGCCGCGAAAATCACGAATATTCAGCGGATTTCTATAACGGCGATTTTTATATTACGACGAATAAAGACGCGGAAAATTTTAAAGTCGTCCGCGCACCTTTGAGCGATCCGGGTGAAAAGAATTGGACGGATTTTATCGCGCATAATCCGGCGATAAAAGTTGACGATATAAACTTTTTCAAAGATTACGCGGTTGTTTCGGAACTCGAAAACGGTTTGGAATATTTGAAGGTGATGGATTTGAAAACGCGCCGCGCTCCGGTTCGGATCGCCACGCCGGAAAGCGTCTATACGATGAGCAACGGCACGAATCCTGAATTCGACACCGAGGCGATTCGTTACAGCTACGCTTCGATGATTACGCCGAATTCGACTTACGAATACAATTTCAAAACCGGAAAAAGCGAACTTCTCAAACAGATGGAAGTTCTCGGCGGCTATGACAAAACGAAATACGAAACGCAGAGAGTTTGGGCGGCGGCGCGTGACGGCGTGAAAGTTCCGGTTTCGGTAGTGATGAAAAAAGGAACGAAGCTCGACGGAAAGTCGCCGATGCTGCTTTACGCTTACGGCAGTTACGGTGCTTCTATGACACCGAGTTTTTCATCGGCGCGCCTCAGTCTGGTTGATCGCGGAATGATTTACGCCATCGCGCACATTCGCGGCGGCTCGGAACTCGGCGAAAAGTGGCGGCAGGAAGGCAGAATGTTTAAGAAATTAAATACGTTCTACGATTTTATTGATTCCGCCAAATGGCTCGTCGCCAATAAATATACTGCGTCCGACCGATTGGTAATTCAGGGCGGAAGCGCGGGCGGGCTTTTGATGGGCGGTGTAGTAAATATGTCGCCGGAAACTTTTCACGCGGCAATCGTGCAGGTTCCGTTCGTTGACGTGATGAATACGATGCTCGACGCAAGTTTGCCTTTGACAACCGAAGAATGGATCGAATGGGGAAATCCGAACGAAAAAGCGGCGTGGGATTATATGATTAAATACTCGCCGTATGAAAACGTTAAAAAGCAGAGTTACCCGAATATGCTCGTCGAAATTTCGCTCAACGATTCGCAGGTTCCGTATTGGGAAGGCGCGAAATTCGCGGCGAAAGTGCGCGAAATGAAAACGGATAAGAATATCGTTTTGCTGAAAACCAATATGGGCGCGGGACACGGCGGATCGAGCGGCAGATACGACCGTTTGAAGGAAGTCGCGTTTGATTATGCATATGCGCTGAGTCAGGTCGGGATTACGAAATAGAAACGTATAAAATAAGCAAAATAAAATAGGCGAAGAATAAAGATAAGGAAGCGGGTGGAATTTTCCCCTCGCTTCCTTATCTTTTTGTATTCTGTCAACACAAACGTCAAGATAAAAAAACTTGGAAAATTATGCTGTTTCTGCTTATAATACAAAAGGCTTGAAAATTTTATCTCGCCCGACTTCCAAACTTCTGTATTTTTATAACTGCACTCCTTCAAATTCCCCGGTGGAAAACAAAGAAAAATATATCAAACTATATCTGGCTGTGATTGTCCCTCTCGGTATTGTCGCCGTTTTGTGGGCAGTCGGAAATTTTCCTCTGGAACAAATCAGTATAAGTTTAGCGGTGCTTTCGATTGTGACTGTTTTCTTCGGCTCATATCTGCGAATTCAACTGCCGCACACAAAAATACATTTGACTGTATCCGACGCGCTGATAATTCTTTCGCTTTTAATTTACGGCGGAGAAGTTGCTGTTTTGCTGGCAAGTTTTGAATGTTTCTTTACAACGCTGAATTTGCGCCGAAAAGCAGTAAATATAAAAAACCGGACAATTTTATTAAATGTCGCGGTTGCCGCCTTTTCGACTTTTGTCACAGCGATTGCTGTAAAAATATTTTTTTTGTCACCGCCGGAAATTGTCGCGGGCGGCACGAATACCGAGTTTATTATTTTGTTAACGGTGATGGCTGTTTCGCAGTTTGTCGTAAATTCGATTTGCGTTGCAGTTTACATCTCGCTTAAAAGTGAGAAAACAATCTGGCAGATTTGGAACGAATATTGTCTGAACGCTCTGGTAATTTATGTTGCCGGTGCGCTCATTGCGGGATTAAGCGTCAAGGCATTAAATACAATTAATATGTTTCTATTCGCCGCCATTATTGCATTTTCGGCATTAATTTATATCACCTACAAACGCTATGTGAATGCTGTTAAAAATACTGCGGCAAAAGCTGAACAATCCGAACGCGAACGTGCCGAACAAGCCGAAAAACATATCGGTGAACTACAGCATCATATCGCCGAGCAGGAACGAATCAGCGACGCACTGCGGGAAAGCAAAGACCTTTTCCGTCACGCGGCTTTTCACGACGGGTTGACAAATTTGCCGAACCGCAATCAATTTATCGAAACGCTCAAATTTTTGCTCCAAGAATGCAAGGAAAAGCCGGATTTCAAATTTGCCGTTTTGTTTCTAGACCTCGACCGTTTCAAAACGGTCAATGACAGCCTCGGTCATTCAACCGGCGACCGGCTCATCAAGCACGTTGCCGAACGACTTGCCGGTACGATTTACGAAGGCGATTTAGTGGCGCGGTTTAGCGGCGACGAATTTGCGATTATCGTTCAGGACGTAAGAGATGCCAGTGAAATGCTCAATTTTGCGGAATTGATAAAGCATAAAATTTCTTCGCCTTTTATCGTCGGCGGGCGAAAGATTTTTACCAGCGTCAGCATCGGAATCGCTCTGGGAAATTCATCTTATACCGAAGCCGAAGAGATTTTGCGCGATGCCGATATTGCGATGTATCACGCCAAAGAAAGCGGCAAGGACTATGTAATTTTCGACAAAATGATGCATACGCGCGCCGTCACCAGAATGCAGCTCGAAACTGATTTGCGGATGGCGGTCGAGCGCGACGAATTTTGCGTTTATTATCAGCCGATAATTGATTTAAGCACGATGCGGCTCGCCGGTTTTGAAGCCCTGATGCGTTGGAATCATCCGGTGCGCGGGCTTGTTCCGCCCGTCGAATTTATTCCGGTTTGTGAAGATACGGGTTTGATAATTCCGGTAACGCTTTGGATTTTGCGCGAATCCTGTAATCAGCTTGTTAATTGGAAAAGACAATTTCCAAACTCGCCCCTGATGATGAGCGTGAATTTATCGGGCAAACATTTTACAAACAACGATTTGGTCGCGCAAATCAGCGATATTTTGTCGGAAACGGGAATCAATCCGGCGGATTTAAAACTTGAATTAACCGAAAGCGCGGTGATGGAAAACGCCGAACGGGTTATTTCGATGCTGCGTGAACTGAAAAATCTTGGTGTTCAGCTTTCGATTGATGATTTCGGGACGGGCTATTCTTCACTAAGTTATTTGCATCGTTTTCCGATTGACACTCTAAAAGTGGATCGCTCATTTGTCAGCGAAATGGAAACCGGAAGTGAAAACGGCGAAATCGTGCGAACGATTATCTCGCTCGCCAAAACCTTGCGGATGAACGTCGTCGCCGAAGGCATCGAATCAATTCATCAAATTCATCAACTCCAAATTTTAGGCTGCGAATACGGGCAGGGATTTCTCTTTTCGCGTCCGGTTCCGCGCGTCGAAGCCGAAAAACTACTCGAAGATATGAACCGCTGGCAGAATATTCTGCCGAATCAAATCAGCTCGTCATCAACGACTCACGAACGCGAAATCGTCCATCTGCGGCTCGCAAATTAAGCGTAAATCTCCGGTTTCGCGCCGAGCGGAAATTCTGTTTCGTAACGATTCGCCAGATTCAGCAAAACATCTTCCGACCAATTATTTCCGACGAGCTGCAAGCCAATCGGCAGATTTTCCGAAGACAAACCGCACGGCACGTTTATTCCGGGAATGCTTGTCAGATTTGCCGAAACCGTGTAAATATCGCTGAGATACATTGCCAGCGGATCGTCTGATTTGGCACCGAATTTAAAGGCGACGGTCGGCGAAGTCGGCGTTAAAATCGCGTCGCAATTTGAAAAAGCCTTTTGATAATCCTGTTTGAGAAGCGTCCGAACTTTTTGCGCTTTGGCGTAATAGGCATCGTAATAACCGCTCGAAAGAACGTAAGTTCCGAGCATTATCCGGCGTTTGACTTCCGCGCCGAAACCTTCTTCGCGGGTTTTGTTATACATTTCGCGCAAAGCGTGTGCGCCCTTCGCCCGGAAACCGTAGCGAACGCCGTCGAATCTGGCTAGATTTGAAGACGCTTCCGCCGTCGCCAGAATATAATAAACAGCGATTCCGTATTTCGCGTGCGGCAATTCGACATCAACGATTTCCGCGCCTAACTTTCTGAAATTCTCGATGGAATTTTCGACCGCGTTTCTCACTTCATCGTCTAAACCTACGCCGAACAGCGCACGCGGAACGCCGATTTTTCTGCCTTTAATATCTTTTTCAAGGCTTGAAACATAATCCGGCACGGGAACATCGGCAGTCGTCGCGTCATTTGCGTCGCGTCCGGCAATCGCGCCTAAAACTTGTGCCACGTCTTTTGCGGTTTGTCCGAAAATGCCGATTTGGTCGAGCGACGAAGCAAACGCCACCAGACCGAAACGCGAAATTCTGCCGTAAGTCGGTTTCAGTCCGACGATTCCGCAAAACGAAGCCGGCTGCCGCACCGAACCGCCGGTTTCCGAACCGAGCGAGGCACGAACCACGCCGGAAGCGACCGCGACCGCCGAACCGCCGGAACTTCCGCCCGGAACTCTCGTCGTGTCCCACGGATTTCTCGCGCCGCCGAACGCCGAATTTTCGTTTGACGAACCCATCGCAAATTCGTCCATATTCGCTTTTCCGATTATCACCGCGCCCGCTTCATAAAGTTTTTTGACGGCGGTCGCGTCATATTGCGCCCGGTAATTTTCCAAAATCCGCGAACCGCACGTCGTCTGCATTCCTTTTGTGCAGATGTTATCTTTGACAGCGATGGCAAATCCTTTGAGCGGCGCGTCTTCGGAGTTTTTATCTAATTCGGCAGCGCGTTCGAGAGCGTTTTCGCGTTCGATTGATAAAAAAGAATTTAACTTTTCGTTTAACTTTTCGGCAGCGTCCAGTGTTTTTTCGGTCGCGGAATAAATTGACATAAAATATAAAAAATTGTGTATTAAAATCTTTTCTACAGTCGGTTATTTATTTTGTTAATCAGCCATTTATCGTTTTGTTTGATAACTTCGACATTGATGACGCGCTGTTCGCTGCGCGTGTCGTCTTTCCAGAAAAATAAAACTTCAAAAACGGTTTTTTCGGTTGTTTCGACTTCGCATTTGCCGATGCGAAACGCTTTCGGATAATCGGTCGAATTCGTCGTAAAAACATCAATTTCCGGCGGCGAGTTTTGCAGACTTTTCGCTAAATCGGCAGTCAAAAACTTTTCGCGCTGCCGCAGATTTTCCGGCGAAAACTTCATATCGCCGCCGAAATGATACGAATAAAGTTCTTTCACCGTTGTCTGCGATTGTCTGCATTGCGGATTTTCCAGATTCGGAATACTGCAAGCCGATAAGCAGTAAGCGGTAAGCAGTAAGCAGTAAGCAGTAATTTTCCGAAACTTTGAACTTTGAACTTTGAACTTTGAACTCATAAAACCTTCGGAACCTGAAAATGACCTTCGACCGCCGACGGAGCCTGATCGAGCGCGTTTTTTTGTCCGAGCGATTCGTGCGGAATGTCTTCGCGGTCGGCTTTCGTTGCCGCGCTTTCGGGCGTTAAACCGCCGATTGAGATTTCGACGTTCGCTGTATCGAGTTCATTCAACTGCTCGATATATTCGACAATGCTTTGCATCTGCGGCGAATAAAGCGCGACTTCTTGATCGGTTATTTCCAAATGCGCCAATTTTGCCACTTGTTTTACGTCCATATATTTTATTGTAAAGTGAATAACTAAAAGTGAAAAATTATAGATTCTCGCTGTTAATTTTCATTTTTCATTCATTTTCTTTTTTCGCACCAGACAGCTTCCCGCCGCCAGCAAAAACTGGTAGCGCAAATTATCGTCTTTGATTGCATCAGCCGAATGCCTGAGTTTCGGCGTTACTTCATTCATCGCGTTTTCCTTGATGTTTTCGTTTGAAACGATTGATTTTTGATGTTTCGCGCGATTTTCCAAAACGGATTTTTCGTCAACGCGAAATTCGATATAAGTGACGACCGCCGAGCCGAGAATCGAATTTAACTTAAAAATCATCTGCCCGGAAAGATGTTCGAGATGCTTTTTCCACGTATCGCTCATCACCGCAATCACCAGATGCTTTTTGAAAAGACGATGCGGAACCGCGCGGTCGCGCAGAGTTTCGCCCGCAATCTTGCGCCACGCGGCGAATATGACCGCTTCGCGCACGTCCTGATTATCTTCAAATTCCTTTAAAAGCGCGGGCAGAGCGCGAAAAAGCTCATCCATCTTTCATTTACCATTTACCATTTACCATTTATCATTAAGCTGCGTCAGCGATTTTTATGATAAATGGTAAATGGTAAATGTTCAATGATTAACCTTCCAAAACTGATTCTGGCATCCGGCAGTCCGCGACGTGCGGAAATACTGACTTCGGTTGGTTGGGATTTTACAAAAGATGTCGCCGACATTGACGAAAGCGAAATCGAAGGCGAAACGCCGGAAACTTACGTGCAGAGATTAGCCGGTGAAAAAGCCGCCGCCGTCGCCGTCAAACACGAAAATGCAATCGTTCTCGGAGCCGACACGACCGTCGTTATTGATAATCAAATTCTCGGAAAGCCGACGGATATGCCGGACGCGCGGCGAATGCTGAAAATGCTTTCGGGGAATTGGCACAAAGTTCTAACCGGCGTGGCGATTATCAAAACAGCGAACGGGGAAAATTCACAATTCAAAATTCACAATTCAAAATCTGTTGTCGGTTTGCAAAGCACAAAAGTAAAATTTGCCGAAATGAACGACGAAGAAATCGAATTTTTGGTTGAAAACGGCGCACCGCTCGACAAAGCCGGCGGATATGCGGT
>JALYQJ010000231.1 GCA_030855875.1 Acidobacteriota bacterium | reverse complement strand
CGTTCGTGAATCAAACATCTGGGCGCGTCTTCACCTTCGCGCAGTTCATACTCGCTTTCGGTTTTAAACTCGGCGCAATTCGGACAAAACCACGCTTCGTAAAAGCCTTTGTAAATCGTTTCATTTCCTTTCGGAGTTACATTTTCCGCCATCGCCCGCCAAAGATTCTGCACCGCTTCATAATGAAACGGTTCGGTCGTCCGCATAAAAATATCGTAATCTGTCAAACCGAAATCGGCGAACATTTTTTTATATTTGTCCGAAACGTCATCAACCTGCTGCTGCGGAGTTTTGCCGTTTGCTTCGGCGACGCGCTGAATATTTACGCCGTGTTCGTCCGTTCCGGTCAGAAAAAAAGTGTCGAAACCGCGCTGCCGTTTATACTTCGTAATCACGTCGGCTACGGTCGTCGTGTAGAGATGTCCGAGATGCGGCAGACTGTTGGCGTAATAAATCGGCGTTGTGATGTAAAAAGTTTTTTCCATTAAAATAATTTCGTAAAGCCTTCCTGATTAAAATGCCCGTCGTTAGTCAAAATCTCCGTAATTCCAAAATCGCGCATCGCGTTCATCGAGATACAATCGGTCAAGCTGTAACCTTTATCGAGCCGGGATTTATAAAGTTGAAGCGCTTTGAGAAAATCTTCGTGGCGATGTTGAAGAACAAGTGTTTCATCGTCCTGCAAAATTTCTTCAACGGCGATGGCAATTTTTTCTTTGATGTCGTAACGAAATTCGCTGAAATAGTTTAAAACCTCGATTAAAACACTTTCGGTTGTCACAATCCCGGCATCAGCGATTTTATCGCTTGCTTCGAGCGCGGCTTTGCGCCATTGATCTTCCAGCCAAAGATAAGCTACCCAGTAACTCGTATCAGCGAATGTTTGTTTCATTCCTGCTCCCGTTTTGCCGAGCCATAAAGATAATGGTCGTGATTAAGCGAACCGTCGGTCGGATAACCTTCAAAGGCATCCGGCGGAAGTTCCTTCATTAATGCTTCGAGTTTTTCAAGCAGTTTTCTTTTTTTCGGACGCTCCGTTTCATCAACTTCGTTTTGGCTGATTTCTTTAACATACGAAAGCACTTGCATCTGTTTTGTTTCAGGCAAAACGCGAATAGCTTCGATAACTTGTTGTTCGATTGTTTGAGACATAAAATAATCTCCTTTCCGCAAAAAAATTAACTCACAGATTAGCACAGATAAAAATAAGGCAAAAGTAAAAGAAAATTCATCCTTCACTTTTGCCTTTTACCTTTTGCCTTTTACCTTTTACCTTTTGCCTTTTACCTTTTGCCTTTTGCCTTTTACTTTTTACCTTTTGCCTTTTTTCCCTTTTTATTTTCGATTCGGCTGCGCCCGCGCAAATTCGTCGGTCGGATTATAGCGCGGAAGTTTTTCCGCATTCGATGCCTTTATCGCAATATCAAAAGTTACGTCGAGCATTTGCACCATTCCGTCAAAACGCCAATCGTCGCGGAATTCGTCCGACGGCTGATGATAATGTTTCTGGTTGAATTCGGCGAAAAGTTTGTCGCTGAATTCCTTCGATTTGCCGACGAAATCGTCCCCGCTTCTGATGCTCAAAGCCGGAATGCCGACTTTCGCCAGCGGAAAATGGTCGGAGCGAAAAAAATAGCCTTGTTCCGGGCGATTATCGGGCAAAAATGTCATCCCGCGGCTTTTCAAAGTTTCGTTGACAATCGGTTCGAGATTTGAACGCTCCGCGCCGAGCGCACCGTAATTACGCGTCAAGCCGTAAAAATTTCCGCCGTCAATATTAATATTCGCCGCCGTTTTGTCGAGCGGAAAAATCGGCTTTTGGGCATACCATTCCGCACCTAAAAGTCCCTGTTCTTCGGCGGTCGTAAATAAAAAAACCTGCGACCGGCGCGGCTGTTCGGCTTTGGGCAATTTCGTAATCGCTTCGGCAATCGCCAAAACCTGCGCGATGCCCGAAGCGTTATCAAGCGCACCGTTGTAAATCGTGTCGCCTTTATCATTTGGCGCACCGATTCCCAAATGATCCCAATGCGCCGTGTAAACGACGTATTCGTCCTTCAATCTCGCGTCGCTTCCCTGCCAAATGCCGACGACATTGTTTGAATCTAGCCGTTTTAGTTCGCTGTTAATTTCAATTTTCGCATTCAGACCTAATTTCACGGGCTGAAAAGTTTTCGTTTTGGCTTGCCCGCGCAATTCATCAAGGTTTTTTCCGGCTTGCGTGAAAATTTTCCGCGCCGTGTCTTCGGTCATCCACGAGCGAAACTGCAAAAACGGCGTTTTATCTTCGGCGGTTCGCGCAACCTCAAAATTTCCGCCGCCGCCGAAAGATGTTCGCACGACATTCCAACCGTAGCCCGCCGATTCGGTCGTGTGAATCAAAATCACGCCCGCCGCGCCGCGTCTTGCTGCTTCTTCGTATTTATATGTCCAGCGACCGTAATAGGTTAAAGCCTTTCCGCCGAAAAGACTCGGCTCGTTTGCGGTTGCCGGAGGGTCGTTAACCATCATCACGAGAATCTTGCCGCGATAATCTTCCACCGCTCCTTTGTAATCGTTCCATTTTTGCTCGGGAGCATTAACGCCGTAGCCGACAAAAACGAGTTCCGCGTCTAAATTGACTTTTTCTTTTTGCGCGCTCGACAGCCCGACAAAATCATCCCCGAATTTATACGAAACATTCCCGATGTTTAAAGTCGTATCGGGATTCGTCTTAATAGCGGCGAGCGAAACGGGCTGAAAATAAGAACCGTTGTTTCCCGGTTTTACGCCAATCATTTCGAGTTGGTTGGCAATATATTTCGCCGCCAGTTCGCCGCCGCGACTTCCCGGTGCGCGACCTTCAAAACCGTCGTCGGACAAAAACTTAACGGTTGATTTCAGCTTTTCTTCGTTGAAAAGGTTTGTATATTTTCCGCTCGTTTGCGCGTAACTTGTTGACGCTGTAAAAACTGCGGACAGTATTAATGAAAATATTATTTTGTTCATTTTAGTTCTCATCCTTTAACCTTTGATTAAACTCATCGCTTCGGCACGGGTTCTGGCATCTTTGCGAAATCCACCCAAAACGCTCGACGTGACGGTTTTCGCGCCCGGTTTTTTGACTCCGCGCAAAGTCATACAAGTATGTTCGGCTTCCATCACGACCATCACGCCGAGCGGCTGTAATTCATCGTAAAGCGTCTGGGCGATTTGCTGCGTCAGACGTTCCTGAACCTGAAGGCGGCGGGCGAAAATTTCCGCTATTCGCGCCAGTTTTGAAAGCCCGACGATGCGCCCACCTTTTGGAATATAGGCGATATGGACTTTTCCGACGAACGGCGCGAGATGGTGTTCGCAAACGGACGCGATGGAAATATCTTTGACGATCACCATTTCGTCGTGCGAATCGCCGGGTAGCGGCACGATATGCTCCGCCGCGTTTTCCCACATTCCGCTCGTCAGTTCGGCGTAAAAATCCGCCACGCGCTCCGGCGTTTTCTGCAAACCTTCGCGTTCCGGGTTTTCGCCCATTCCTTCGAGCATCAGGCGAACGCCCGCCGCGATTTTTTCGAGATCAACTTTTTTTTTGTTTTGTTCAGCCAATTTTATTTCCCTATTTTGCCAGCGAAATTCACGAAATTCACGAAAAAAAAAATCAATTTTCAATATTTTGTTTTATTTCGTTCTTTTCGTTTGTTTCGCGGGCAATTATTTTAATTTGTTTAAAACTTCTCTTTCGATTTCCCGCAGACTTTTTTTCGATTGTAGCGCAATTTCACGAATTTGTTCGTATTCGGGTTTGGCGTTGACGATTTTGTTTTTGTATTCGGCGATTTTCACGTCAACCGCGCCGAATTCGGTATCAACTTTTACGATTTTTCGCGGCAGACAATCGCGCTCGATTTCCGAAACGCGAACGCCGAGCGTTGAAGTTTCCGTGTAAAGCAGTTCGGTGAGAATTTCTTTTTTGTCTTTGCCGCAAAGAATCGAAATCATCGTCGCCGGACGATTTTTCTTCATCTGAATCGGCGTAAACCAGCAATCCAGACAACCGAGTTCAAACGCTCGTTCCATCACGAAACCGAGAATTTGCGGCGTTAAATCGTCAATGTTCGTCTCGATTAATATTAGATTTCGGTCTTCGGTTTTCGGTTTTCGGTCTTCACGTAATTCGTAACTCGTAATTCGTAATTTTTCTTCTCTCGCCCCTCGTCCCTCTTCCCTCGTCCCTAAAATCAACCGCAAAACATTGGGAAAATTTTCGTAATCACGACTTCCCGCGCCGTAAGCGGTTTTTTCAATCGTCATTTCGGGAATGCGTCCGAATTCTTCGCAAATCGTGGCGACAATCGCCGCGCCGGTCGGCGTGATTAGTTCGCCTTCGATTTCGGTCGAATAAACGGGCGCGCCTTTTAACAATTCGGCGACGGCGGGCGGCGGAACCGGAAATTTTCCGTGCGCCATTTTTGCAAATCCCGAACCGACGTGGATTTTCGAGCAGACGAATCGTTCGATTTCGAGCATTTCAAAACCGATGCACGCGCCGACGACATCAATTATCGCGTCCATCGCGCCGACTTCGTGAAAATGAACTTTTTCAATTTCGATGCCGTGAATTTTCGCTTCGGCTTCGGCTAAATTTGTGAAAATTTTAATTGCCCGATTTTTTACGTTTTCGCTTAATTTCGCATCGCCGATTATTTTTACGATTGCCGATAAATGCCGGTGCGCGTGTTCGTGCGGAACTTTGACATCGGCGTAAATCGCGGAAATTCCAGATTTATCAACAGTTTTGATTTCAAGCGAAAAATCAGAAATATTCAATAGTTTTATCTGCCCGATCAATTCATTTTCGTCAACCCCGAGCGCGACGAGCGCGCCCAAAATCATATTCCCGCTCGCGCCCGCGAAACAATCGAAATAAAGTGTTTTCATCGGTAAAAGTCTAAATTCCAATCGGGCAAAGGTCAAAGCGTTGGTTTCGTTCTTCGGCGTTTCATTGTTATACTTTGATTTTTTATGAATCTAAGCCAATTACAACAAACTTTACGCGAAAAGGTGATTGAAACCGCCGCGAGCAATTACGGCGTAAAACTCGAACAAATCGCAGCGGAAGTGCCGCCGAAAACCGAACTCGGCGATCTGGCGTTTCCCGTCGCCTTTGAACTCGCCAAACAAATCAAACAGCAAACCGGCGAAAAGCAGAATCCGCGAAATATCGCCGAACAATTAAAAACAGCTCTCGAAACATTCGATTTCGTCGAAAAAATTGAAGTCGCCGGTGCGGGATATTTGAATGTTTTTTACAATCGCGCCAAATTCATCGAGGAAATTGCCGATACGGAACTTTTGCCGAAATTAAAACTTTCCGAAAATGAAAATTCGCCGAAAGTCTGTGTCGAACATACATCGGTCAATCCGAACAAAGCCGCGCACATCGGACATATTCGCAATGCGGTTTTAGGCGACACCTTCGTCAAAATTCTTCGCGCCAGCGGACAGCGCGTCGAAACGCAGAATTATATTGACAATACCGGCGTTCAGGTTGCCGATGTAATTATCGGATTCGTTTATCTTGAAAAAATGAATCTTGAAGATATTGTCGCACTTGACGAAAAGCTGCTCATCGAAGGTAAAACATTCGATTATTTCTGTTGGGATTTATACGCAAAAGTCGGAGTGGAATATCAAACAAATGAAGAATTAAAAGCGAAACGAGGCGAAATTCTGCATTTGATTGAAGAAGGCGGCAACGAAACCGCGACGCTTGCCGATTATGTCGTTCTGCGAAACAAGCAGTGTCTTTTGGCGACGATGGAAAGACTTTCGATTCGCTACGATTTACTGCCGCGCGAATCTGACATTCTGCATCTTCATTTTTGGAAAAAAGCATTTGAGCGAATGCGTGAACTCGATGTCATTCATTTTGAATCCGAAGGCAAAAGCGCGGGCTGCTGGGTGATGCCGTCTGAATCGCACACCGGAGATGCAGAACACGAAGCCGATAAAATTCTCGTGCGCTCGAACGGGACAGTTACTTATACGGGCAAAGACATCGCTTATCAAATGTGGAAACTCGGACTTCTCGGCTTGGATTTTTATTACCGGATTTTTCACATTTACGAAGACAGCAGAAAAGTTTGGGCGACGACGAGCGAAAAACCCGAAACGAACGAAGAAATTCCAGCGTTCGGCGGCGGCGAAAAAGTTTATAACGTGATTGATTCGCGCCAGTCTTATCCGCAGGAAATCGTCAAAAAAGGCGTGTCGCTGATCGCGCCGGAAAAAGGCGAATCAGCGAGCGTTCATCTTTCCTACGAAATGGTCGCGCTTTCTCCGGCGGCGGCGGAAGAATTGGGTTTTGAAATTTCCGAAGAAGACCGCAAAAAGCCTTTTATCTAAATGAGCGGGCGCAAAGGTTTGGGCGTAAGAGCAGATGATTTTATAACTCGACTCGAAACCAACGCTTTGCAGGAAGTAGAAAAACGTCACGCCGATTTATCAACTGCGGATAAACGC
>JALYQJ010000225.1 GCA_030855875.1 Acidobacteriota bacterium | reverse complement strand
CCTTTCCTACCAATACGATAAAAAAAACGGCGCGAATGTTTTGGATTTAGGCGTTTTCGATTCGCGCTTTGACGAAAGCGAACAAACTTTGCGCGGCTTTCGCGGCTGGAGCGGCGGGCGGCGAAGCGCGATTTTTATTACTGAAAATTCGGCGACTAACGGTTACGTCGCAGGAAAAATTCCGGCGGGAACGTGGCGCGTCGCTTTCGGACTTTACAAAGTCGCGCCTGAAGGCACGGAAGTTACGGTCAAAGTAAAATTCGGCGACGTTGACGCGGAATTATTAAACGAACAGAACGCGGAAGAAAGCAAGAGTTTCACGCTTCCGGCTTTGAAAAAATTGCCCGCGCCGCAAATCTTCGGCGGCTATAAATGGTTTCGCGGCGATCTTCATCTCCACACATTTCACAGCGACGGAACGTGGACGATTCCGTTGATTTTGGATTGGGCAAACGCGGGCGGTTTGGATTTTGTCGGAATTACCGAACACAACACTTTTTCGCATCACGCGAAAATTGACGCGATTACTAAAAATTACAAAAATCTGCTCGTTTTGCGCGGCGAAGAAGTAACGACTTACGGCGGACATTTCAACGTCTGGGGTTTGCCGTCGGGCAAAATCGTTGATTTCCGCGTCCGGGCGAAAAACTCGCCGCGCATCAAAGAATTAATCGCCGACACGCGCAAACTCGGCGCGATTGCTTCGATAAATCATCCGTTCGCGCCGTGCGGCGGCTGCGATTGGAGTTACGGCGATTGGCGCAATTTGGATTCGGTCGAAATCTGGAACGGCGCGTGGAATTTGTCGAATGAAACGGCTCTCAAGAAATGGGACGAATTTTTGCAAAACGGGCAAAAGATTACGGCAATCGGCTCAAGCGATTCGCACACGCCGCCGCTCGGTGAAAAACCGCCGCCGAACGCGCTCGCTATCGGCACGCCGACTAATCACGTCGGGATGAAAAATTTGACGCAGATAGATTTATTTGAAGCGATTCGCGGCGGCAGAGTTTGGATCGGCAATGCGGCGAACGATTACAATCTCGAATTTTCGGCTTTGAACGGCGCGAAACAAATTAACATCGGCGAAACCACCATAGTTTCAGGCAAAAAGATTCGGTTTGATATAAAAACCGAAAACTTTCCTGCAAACTCGATTGTTTCGATAATTTCAAACGGACAAATTTTATTCAGCGAACCTATTAAACAAGCCGAAAGCTCTTTCGCCAAAAAAATTGAAATCAAAAAAGATTCATATTTTCGCCTTGAAATACGCAATGCCGACAAAAAAATGCTCGGCTTGACAAATCCGATTTACGTGCAGGTGAAACGATGAAGTTTTTATTTTTAACTCTTCTTTTAGTAATGTTCAATTCAATTTCGGCAGTTGCTCAATGCGCGAACGAGCCGACGATTGAACCGACCGGAAAAATTATCGCGGTGCGCGAATTTACGGTTAAAAATGCGCCGAATGAAATGATTTTGACGCTCGAAGTCGCCGCTGAAAATTCTTCGTGGGCGAAAGCCGGCGCGGAAGGCGCGACGCTGACCGTTTTCGTGGACGGCAAATATAATCAGGACGTGATGCTGTTTGGCGGTGCGAAAAAATTCGTTTATCAGGTCGCGCTCGGCAGTTTTGAGCAAGGCAAACACGCGCTTGCAGTTGTTTTCAATCAAACTCGTTCGGCGAAAAATTCAAAACAGGCGAAAATTTATTCAGTCAAAATTGCGTCCGCAAATTTATCGGATAAAAACTCCGCCGATACGATTGCGCTTGCCAATTCGCCGATTATTTATGCGCGTCCCGACACGATTGATAAATTTTCCGACATTCCGCTCGTGCTTTATTACGAAGTTTTTCCGAACGGCGACGACGCTTTCAAAATCCGTTATACGACAATTTTTTCTAATGAAGACGGCGGCACACAGACCGCCGCGCTGATGGCGCGTTGGGGACGTGCGACCGACATCGAATGGGTTTATGAAATTGAATTTTCGGGCGGTAAAATCGTTTCGGAAATTTATCAGGGCGCAAATCACGAAACGAAAAATTACGCGGGAAAGCGGGTTTTCGGCGGTCATCCGCTCATTTTCAATACGACGGTCAATAACAATTTCAGCGACGCGGGCTGTTCCGATTTGCGGTTCGCGCCGCTTGTCGTTCGTGCCGATTTGTCGAAAAAATCGCGCGAAACCGTGATGGACGAAAACGGCTGGACTTATCGAATTATGGCTGAAGAATTGCTTCGGGAAAAGCGAATAAATGCCGCAAAACTCGATGCCAACACGATTGCCGACCCGCGCGATTACATTTACGCCGAAATTTACAGCGAGCCGGAAAACGCCGCGATTAACGTCGAAGCCGAAACTTTCGGCGGCGAAAAATTTTCTTCCGATGCGGGAATCGCCTCTTTGCGCGTCAGCCGTAAAGGTTATGTGCGGATTGCAATGCGGTTGCCGCGAACAAAAACGGCGGATTTTCCGTCATCGGTAATTGTCGGATGTTATCCGGTTTCAAATGAAGCTGCGGCGCATAATGGCGCGTGTCAAAATGTTCGCCTAATAAAACTGGTGCGGCTCGACGAAAATTATCAGCCGCTCGTCAAAAAAATCGAATCGCCGCCGCAAAATATCAAAACCGGCGGTAAATCTGTTTTTGCGATTTCCGAACAAAAAGAACGGGAGTAAAATCAAGCGAGATTTTTTGCCGCTTCTTCCAACAATAGCGGTTTGATTTTTGTTTTGTAAAAGAGAACATTTTCGCTTTCCCAGAGCGGTTCTTCGCGGCTGCCGCGCAGTTCCTGAGCGGCGAGAAAGATAAATTTGCGAAAATTCGCCGCCTCGTATTCTTCGAGTCTTTTCTTTAACGATTTCGGAGTCCAAAATCCCAAAACATCGAGATAAACTTTATCGCCGTCGGGCGAAACAAGCGCAAAGTCGGGAATAAATGCGGTTTTGCCCAAATCAACGACTTCGCGGTTTTCGCGCAACTGCCAGCTTGCCGCCGAATTCTCCCAATCAATTTTCAATTTTTCGATGTCGGAATTCTTAAATTCCGGCTCGTCGAAATAACACGAATTCAACTCGGTTTGACCGCTTGAAAGCTCGTAAAAGACGTTGCTACCTTCTTTTTGCGCGACTTCCGCCGACATTTTCCAGTTTTTGCAAAGAAGCAGCGCGGGCAGAAAAACCGCCATTTGAATTCCGTATTTTTGCGAGCGGTGAAAAAGCGAAGCCGCGCCGGTCAGACGAATTTCGTAACCGTTCGCCGCGTTTCCGGCGACCGAATGAATCAAACCGAAATGCTTTATCCAACCGAAAATCGAACGGTAATCTTCCGCTTCCGACGGCGCAACCGTAATTTTCATCTCGACGCATTTGTATAAAAGTGCCTGCGCCTGCGCCAGATTGTAGCGGTCGAGCAAATCCGCCGCTTCGATTTCGTCAAAGGAAATCAGTTTTTGCTGCGCCGACAAATCTGCGTAAACGCCCGATAAAATCGAACCCGCATCGGTTTCAAATTCATCGGCGATTGTTTCCAAAACTTTATTTTTTTGCTCCGAACCGGGCAGAACCGGCTGATATTTTCGTGCTTCAAGAAAAAGCTTTTGACGAATCTCGATTGGTTCGGCAACGCTCGAAGTTTCAAACTCGCAGCGGTCGGTGAGAAGTTTAATCAGCCCGCGCAAAATGCGATAATCCGTTCCCGTCCCGACGTATTCCTCCAATTCCAAAGCTAATTCGCCGCGCGTTTTGCCCGTGTAATCATCGAAAATCTCGACTAAAATTTCCGCGTCGCGCAGATAATTCGGATTGTCGGTTTTAATCAGGCGCGGAAAGATTTTATCGCCGCGCCGCCAGTTAATCGCCAAATCGGATGTGAGCATTTTTTACTTTTTTATTTTTATTTTTTTATAACGACAAATTTCACGGTTCTTGTCGTAGAAATTCAAAAAAATTAGAATAGATACGATTCAAATTTAATTTACCGGCATCAAAACATCAATTGTAACTAATCGTGAAATTTAATTTACTCAACCGCAAAGTGCATTACTGGGCAGCAATCGCCGTCGCCGTCCCGATTTTAATTGTCATCGTCAGCGGACTTCTGCTGCAAACAAAAAAGCAATTCGCCTGGATTCAACCGCCCGAATTGCGCGGCGCGGGCAGAAATCCGACTGTTTCTTTGCCGCAGATACTGGAGATTTCCAGAACCGTTCCCGAAGCCGAAATCGAGAGTTGGGACGACATCAACCGGATGGATGTGCGCCCGTCGCGCGGAATGTTAAAGGTTACGGCGAAAAACAATTGGGAAATCCAGATTGACACGGAAACCGGCGCGGTTCTGCAAACCGCCTATCGCCGCTCGGACATCATCGAATCAATTCACGACGGCTCTTTCTTTCACGATAACGTCAAACTGTGGATTTTTCTCCCGTCAGGCATTGTTTTGCTTCTGCTCTGGCTGACCGGAATTTATTTGTTTATCCTGCCGATTTGGGTTCGCCGTCGGCGAAAAACCACTTCAAAATCTCCTGTTTAGGCGAAACTATGAGCTTTGACTATTTGCGTTTGTATTTATCGAACCACATTCTTAAATAGAGAATTTGCGACAAACGATTTGACGGGTGACGCAATCCGAGCGCGTTAAAGCCGTGATATTCGTCATTCAGACGAACCATCGCGGTCGGAACTTTTCGCAATTTCAGAGCGCGGTAATATTGCTCGGTCTGCTCCATCGGCGTTCGCAAATCGAGTTCGCCGGTGAGCAGCATCGTCGGCGTTTTGACTTTGCCGACGTGCGTTATCGGCGAACGCTCGATGTGTTCGGTCGGGTCTTCCCACGGCAGTTTTTTGAAATTGTAATACCAGTCTGCGCCGTCGGTCGTGCCGACGAACGAATACCAATTTATCACCGGCTTCATTGCCACCGCCGCCGCGAAACGGTCGGTGTGTCCGACGATCCACGTTGTCAGAACGCCGCCGCCGCTGCCGCCGGTGACGAACAGATTTTTCTCGTCAATGTAGCCGCGCTTAATCGTTTCGTCCACGCCGCGCATCAAATCGTCGTAATCCTCGCCGGGATATTTGTTGTTGATCGCGTTGCCGAACTGTTTGCCGTAGCCGGTCGAGCCGCGCGGATTCGTGTAAAGCACGACGTAATCATTCGCCGCGTGATTTTGAAATTCAAAATTAAAACCGATGCCATACATCGCGTGCGGTCCGCCGTGAATATAAAGCATCAGCGGGTATTTTTTCGACGGATTAAAATCGGGCGGTTTGACAATCCAGCCCTGAACTTTCATTCCGCCGACCGAGTCATACCAGATTTCTTCCGTTTCGCCCAATTTTCGCCCTTCGAGCAAATCGTCGTTGACGAAAGTCAGTTTGCGCGGAACGGGCTGTTTGAGATTGAAAACGACGACATCGCCCGGTTCGTTCGCGCTCGATAAAGTTCCGGCGACGATGCCGTTTTTGCTCATATTCGACGGCGAAAGCTGGTGATTTCCCTTTGTGATCTGACGCAGTGGTGCGCCGCCGCTTCTGGCAATGTAATAAAGATTGTTCGTGCCTTTGTCTTCGGTTGAAAAATAAATGCCGCCGCCGTCCGCGTCCCACATCAGATTGCCCGGCGCACGGTCTAAACTTTCGGTCAAAACTCTTTTGTTCTGCCCGTCCGCGTCCATCACGTAAAGTTTTTGGACGTTGTAAGTATCGTTATTGCGGTCAAATCCGGTGTAAGCGATAAACTTTCCGTTCGGTGAAACTGTCGGTTCGCCGTCCGGTCCGTCGCGGTCGGTCAGCGTTTTGAATTGATTGGTTTTGACATTGAGTGCGTAAATCTCCGAGCCGAAACGGATGTATTCGGAATCCGGTTTGCGAACCGCGCTGAACACAATCGTGTTTGAATCGGGCATCCATTCCGGCGCGTTATGATTGAAATCGCCGTCGGTCAATTGGCGCGGCGTTCCGCCCGTTTCGCCGACGACGAAAATGTGCATAAAACCTTCGGGACGATAACCCGAACCGTCCGAGCGATAGTTTAATTTATCAACGACCCGCGCCGGTTCAATCCATTTCGCGCCGTCGGGACGCGGCGGCAGCGTAACTTTGAGCGCGGATTTCGCCGGAACGAGCATATTAAAAGCGATTGATTTGCCGTCGGGCGACCATTGCAAATTAGCCGGCGAGCGTTCGAGCGTCGTCAATTGCGTTCCGATGTCGGGCGCGTCCATCCATTTGACGTAAATCTGCGCTCCGGTCGGCTGTCCGGGCGCGACGTAAGCGATGCGTTTTCCGTCCGGCGACCACGCGGCAGCCGAACCTTTGAGCAGAAAACGGTTGCGCGAACCGTCGGCGTTGACCAGCCAGATTTCGTTTTCGTATTTATCATTAATCTTGTCCGTCCAACGGCGCGTGTAAACGATTTGCGAACCGTCCGGCGAGATTTGCGGATTGAGCGCGTATTCCCAATCGAGAAACAAATCGAGCGAAAGTTTTTTTGAATCCTGAGCCTGCGCGCCGATAAACAAAGCAAGCGCGGCTAAAAGAGCGACAAAGATATTTTTATTTTTCATATTTTTAAGAAGTTTCTTTTAATCATTAAAAGTTATTGCGGCAACCTCATACGCCGCCGCAAATCCTGAAAGCGCAAATCGTCGCGTAATGAATCAAAACCCGGGTCAACCTTCAGTCGCAACAGAGAATATTCTCGTTCCTCAAAGGCTTTTTCAAGCAGAGAGAACGCTTCATCTCGTTCATCGAGCGCGGCAAAAATTCTGGCAATCAGCGAGGATATAGCGTATTGCTCTTTTGAGATGTTTTTGAGTCTGTTTATCACCTCTACCGCCTCGCGTTTGCGCCCGGCTTTAGCGTAGGCGTATCCGAGGACATAAAAGAAGCGTTGGCTTGTCGGGTCAGTCTGCAATGCTTTTTGACTTAGTGCGATGGCTTCGTTGTACATTCCCTTTGCAATGTAGGCTTCAATCAGCCAATACTGTCCCGCTATGAAATTCGGTTCAAGGTCGTGTGTCTTTCGGGTTTGCTCCAGCGCACGGTCATACTGTCGTGCGTAAATGTAAGCCCCTCCGAGATTCGCGTTGATGATGAGCGAGAGCGGGTCTAGCTCCAGCGTGCGTTTTAGCTCCGCAATCGCCTCATCCGTGCGTCACATCGGTATCAGGTAACTCAAACTGTAACGATAGAGTACGTCGGCATTATTCGGATTAAGTTCGATGGCGCGTTTGAATTCTCGCTCCGCTTCTGTCCAATTCCGGTCATACATCGCCAAGACGGAAGCCAACGCCGTGTGCGCCTCAGCGAGTGTTGGGTCAATTTCCAGAGCGCGTTGTGCCGCCGCCTTCGCTCGCGGCATTGCCTCTTTTGGCGAAATATAAGGGTAAGTCGGCATAGCACTATAGGAATCGGCTATCCCGACATACGCCAAAGCAAAGTTCGGGTCTCGATTGATTGCCTGTTGGAAATACTCGATGCCGCGTTGGATGTCCTCCTTCGTTCGCTTGCCAAAGTGATAACGTCCTTTCAAATATAGCTGATAGGCTTCGTTATTCTCGGTATAATTCTTCACCAACTTCTGCTCGTCAATGCCCGATAGTTTTACTTTAAGTTTGTCGGCAACATCGCGGGCGATGTCGTTTTGCAGCGCCACGAGGTTTGTCATCGTTTTGTTATAGGTTTGTTTCCATAAACTATTTTCCGTCGCCGCGTCAACAAGTTCGACATACAAAATCAAATCCTGTCCGCGCTGCACGACGCGCCCGTTCAAGATTGCCTGCACGTTTAATTCTTTGCCGATGGTGGTTGCGTTTGTGTCTTTGCCTTTGTAGCGAAACACCGATGAACGCGCCTTTACATTCAAATTCGGCAGCTGCGACAAACTGCTAATCAAAGTTTCGGTCATTCCGTCTGACAGATATTCGAAATCTGCATTACCGCTTTCGTTGACAAACGGCATCACGGCGATTGATTCGATTTGCTTGCTGTTTGATGAAAAATAACGATAAGCGAAGAATCCAATGGCTGAAAGCAACAAAACCGCCAAGCTAATCGCTAATAATTTATTCGCTTTTGGCTTGTTTTGAGCAGCTTCAATCGTTGAAGTGTGTTGGATTTCGTCGGCTGTTGTTGCTTGTAGAATTCGGGTTTTCGGTTCCTGATTTTCCGGCGCAACCGTTCGTTCCAGTTTGTCTTGGAACTCCAATTCCTGTTTCACATCTTTCAAATCATTGAACACATCTTTAATAGTTTGATAACGCGCATTCCTATCTTTTCTTAAACATTTGCCGATGATTTTTTCTATCTCAGGCGGGACTTCCATTTTGTCGAGCGGAAGCGGTTCTTTATGCAGAATCGCTCCAATCATTTCCATCGCCGTTTCGCCTTCAAACGGCAAGTGTCCCGCCATTATTTCATACAATACTACTCCGAAACTGAAAATATCGGTTCTCGCATCAACTTCTTTACCTTTCGCCTGTTCGGGCGACATATAATTTGCCGTCCCGATAATCATTCCCGGAATCGTTCCTGCTTGAACCGCCGTCGCCGCTTCCGCATCCACCGATTCCGCTTTTTTCTCGGTCAGCTTGGCGATGCCGAAATCGAGAATTTTCACCAAACCGTCGGGACGAATCATTATGTTTTCCGGTTTGATGTCGCGGTGAACGATTCCGGCGGAATGCGCGGCTTCGAGAGCCGAAACGATTTGAATCGAAATCTCAAGCGTCGTTATGAGCTTCATCGGCTCGCTTGCAAGTTTTTTGGTTAAAGTTTCGCCGCCGATAAACTCGGTCGCAATATAGTTCGTGCCGCCCGATTCGCCGATTTCGTAAATAGTAATGATATTCGGATGATTTAAGGCGGAAGCCGACTTTGCTTCCTGCACAAAACGGCGCATCCGTTCCGCGTCTTCGGCAAATTCTTCGGGCAAAATTTTCAGCGCGACTTGACGGTTGAGTTTAACATCTTCGGCAAGAAACACTTCGCCCATTCCGCCCGCGCCGATTGGCGAGCGGATTACGTAATGCCCGAATTGCTTTCCGGCTTCAAGCGTCATTTTATTACTTTATCAGCTAAAAAAACTTTTACGATTTTTGCCCGCCAAAGACGCGAAAAGACGCGAAAAAGAAAGAAGAAATTTACTTTTAATGCTTTTATTTTTGCGTCTGCACACGTCTTTGGCGGGCAAATAGATCATTTACCCTTCGTAACAATCACCGGCAGATTTTTCTCGGCGAACATTTTATTGAAAGCCGCGATGTCTTCCGCTTTGATTCGGGCTAAAGTCACCAGTTGCGCGTCAATCTTTCCAGTCAAATCGTTGTAAACATCGTAAGACTGATTGGTCGGCGCATAGTCCGCGCTGTCAACGGACGACGCGAGAGCCGCGAGTTTGTTGTTTAATTTAATCGGATAATTCAGCGCGTCCTGACCGCTTTTGATTTTCGTTTGATTCAATTCTTCTTCAATCGCCGTCAGCTTTTTCATCACGTCGGCGGCTTTATCGCGCAAGTCTTTTTGATCCGGCGATTTCATTCTGGCTGATAAATCTTCGAGTTGTTTGCGAACATCGCGGATTTCCAGAATCGCTTCGTGCGTTTCGGTTAATTTGGCGCGTGTTTTTGAAAGAAAATCGAATTGTTTCTGAAATTCTTCCGTAGTTGTCGCCAGTCGCGGGTCGGCTTTAACCGCGAAACTTTCGGTCGCAACCGCTTTGCCGTCAACCGAAA
>JALYQJ010000174.1 GCA_030855875.1 Acidobacteriota bacterium | reverse complement strand
AAATTGGAACAGCGCGTTTGATAACTTTAAGATAGTCGCCGTTTCCGATATTCACGGCGGCTCGAACGGCGTTACGGAGGAGAAAATACGCCGCATCGTTCAACTAATAAACGAACAAAATGCCGATGTCGTAGTTTTTCTCGGCGATTACGTTTCGCAGCAGCGCGGCAATCGTTCTCAACTGAAAATGCCGATTGGAACGATTGCCGAAAACTTAAAAGGCATCAAGTCAAAATACGGAGTGTATGCGGTTTTGGGAAATCACGACGGCTGGTCTGACGACCAACAAATCGCTGCCGAACTGGAACGCGCCGGGATTGACGTGCTGCAAAACGAGATTAAAGTCATTAATAAGGACAATCAAAAAATAAGGCTGCTCGGCTTAAAAGACCATTTAAAACTCAACTCCTGGATTACGTTCGATGCGGAAATTCGGAACATCATCGCCCGGAACGAGTCGGGCGGCGATATTATTGTGTTGGAACACAGCCCGGACGTATTTGAAGTTTTGAACTACTACAAAAATCTCGGCACGGATTTCAAATTAATGTTGGCGGGACACACACACGGCGGACAAATCCGGTTTCCGATACTCGGTTCGCCCATTGTTCCGTCGAGTTACGGACAGAAATATGTGCGCGGACAAATTGTGGATAAAGATGTAAATTTGTTTGTCACGACCGGCATCGGCACAAGCGGACTGCCTCTGCGTTTCGGCGTTCCGCCGGAAATTGCCGTTCTGACAATCAACGCTGAATGAAATCAACAGGGATGAAGATGATAGACAGGAATAAAAAGAATCTTTTAAGACTTTTCATCCTTATCATCCCGGTTAATTTTTCAGTAAATGTTTTACTTTCTCGAAATCGCCGTCATTTTTTGCCGGTTGCAATCCTAAAATCCGGCACATCAAATTGTAAACCTGAATATTTTCAAACGGTTCGGCGACGAAACCTTTCTTAAACGCCGCGCCGTGCGCGATAAAAGTCGCCTGCATTGATTGATATTTATTGTCGTAGCCGTGTGCGCCGCGTGGTCGTTCGATGTCGTCCAAATCTTCAGTCAAATCTTTGTAACGCTTGCGGCTCGTCGTTAGCCAGCCTTCTTCGCTCGAACAGACAATCGGCGCGATGCGCCTGCCGTCAGAATAATGAAGCCGCGCGGGAATATCAGCTTTTTTCCAGCAAGTCGTATGTTCGAGTTTTTTAATTTTTGAATAGATTTCATCGGTCTTTCCCGCATTCGGAAAAATCTGAACGATTTCGTTCGTCCACAGAATCTTTTCTGCGGTATCTAAATCGAAATAATCATCAAGATACGTCGCCTTTCGGAAATCAACCGCTGCCATTCCGTGATCGGAAACGATGATGACGTTTACTTTTTCGTCAATCTTTCGCGCCTTTAATCCGTTCATCAATCTTCCGATTTGCCGGTCAACATTTCCGACGGCATATTTCGTTTCTTCCGCGTCAGGTGAAAATTCGTGTCCCGCGTCGTCGGTATCGGAAAAATAAAGCGTCAGCATCGTCGGGCGTTTTTCGATTGGCAAATCGAGATACGAAAGAATTTTATCAACGCGCATTTCGTTCGGAACTCTGCCGTTGTATTTGCGCCAGAAAGTAGGAATCTCGCCGCCGATAACCGTTTCCGTGCCGACAAAAAAATACGAAGCCGCGATTTGTCCCTGCTTTTCGGCAGTCGCCCAAATCGGTTCGCCGAGCCACCAGCGCGAATTTTCCACCTCCTTGCGATTGCCCATCGTCAAAACCGCGCCGAAATCATAAACGCTGTTTTCGACAATGCCGTGATTCTGCGGATAAAGCCCAGTCGCAATCGTGTAGTGATTCGGAAAAGTCTTGGTCGGAAACGACGGAATCATCCATTTCGCGCGAACACCGTTTTTCGCCAATTCATTTAAAACTTTCGGTTGATATTTGTCGAGATAATCGTAGCGAAAGCCGTCGAGCGAGATTAAAATTACCGTCGGCTTGAGGTCGCGGATTGTTTTGACTTGAGCGTGAAAACCGGCATTAAAGGCACAGCTTAAGAAAAGCAGCGCAAAGAATAGTTTAATGAGTTTCATAATTAGAAAATTACCAATTCGGAATATTGAAAGCAAACCGATAAAATTAGTAATTTGATTCGTAAATTCGACTATTTTAACTTTTTTAGTGTTTTGTTAAGTTCGTCAATCAATTGTTTTTCGGTCGGCAAAAGCAATTTATATTGACTCGCCGAAATCTGCGAATTATTTTCCGGCAATGAAAACCTGACGACCGAATCGTTTTTGTCGGCGCAGAGCAAAATACCGATTGTCGGGTTTTCAAAATTCTGTTTTTCGGTGCGGTCGTAATAATTTACATACATTTGAAGCTGCCCCAGATGCTGATGCGTCAGTTTTTCAGTTTTGATTTCAAACAACACGAAGCATCGCAAAAGACGATTGTAAAAGACCAAATCTATAAAAAAATCATCGCCGTCAAGATGAATTCGCTTTTGACGTGCGACAAAAGAAAATCCGTTGCCGAGTTCGAGCAGAAAATCCTGTAAATTGGTAATAATCGCCTGCTCAAAATCTCTTTCGTAATAACCGCTTTCGCGCTTTAATCCGAGAAATTCCAAAATCATCGGGTCTTTAATGATTTCCTTCGCTTCGGACGGCATTTTCTCGTTTCGCGCCACCGCCAAAACGCTTTCCACATCGTTGCTCAACAATAGTCTTTCAAATAATTGCGAATTTATTTGCCGTTCGAGTTGGCGCGAAGTCCAGTTATTTTTGACGGATTCGGCAATATAAAACTCGCGCTTGTCTTCGTTTTCAATGCGAATCAAAAATTTATATTGCGTCCAGTTCAATTGCGAACGCACTGCGTTCGCAATTGGAAAAATTCGATAAAACTGCCTAATCAATTCAAGCTGGCGAACTGAAAAACCGCTTCCGAATTCAGGTTGAAGCAGTTCGGAAAGAAATTTGATGAGATAAACTCCATATTCGGCGCGGTCTTTTCCTTGCTGTTCTTCCTCAAAAATGCGTTTGCCAATGTGCCAATACATCTGGACACGCTGAAAATCCACCGAACGAATCGCATTTTCACGCGATTGCTCGATAATTTGCTTAATATCGGCAATTAAAGATTGATTGACAAGCATTTTTTACGGCTTCAAAACGATTGAGCATTAGCGGAAAAAGAATCGTTTTGCGGATGTATTCGATTGCCGCGTATCCGCGTCGGCAATATCTTTGACTTATTTTTTATCGGGCAAAATCTCATCGGGCGAAAGCAAAACCACTTCGCCGTTACGCCAGATTGCCACCGGATTATTCGCCTGTTTATGTTTGAGAAGCGCGGCTTTGACTGCGGCTTTGACAGCAATGTCAATTTCTTTGCTGTATTTGACCAATAAATTCGCCTGATTGAATTTTAATTCTTCATTTCTTTCCATATGACTCTGTCAACAATTTGTTCGCCTGACATTTTATCACCGAAGGCGATTTTTTGCGGTATCGGCGGTGAAGCATTATACACTTGCCACGAATCCGCTAACGGTTGATATAAATTAAAAAAGTTCAGCCTTCCGCGCTCATATCGGCGGTTAATTGTTTCTTCGGGAATATCGTGACCACCCAATCGAACCCGCGCACGAACGCGCTCGACTGCTAATTGAGAAGATTTCAGCCAGAGAAAGAAAAGGTGAAAGTGATAACCGGAACACTGTAAATCAGCGAGCCGTTTCGTATAAGAACGACTGGCTAAAGTTGTTTCAAATGCAAAATCTTTTCGCGCTGCGGCGAGTTCGTCGAGGCGTTTGAGCATTATTCTGCCCGCTTCAAACGCGGCATTTTCTGGAGCGAAAGCCGAAAGTCCGGCGGCAATCGTGTCGGCATTGACGTATTCGACAATGCCGAAGGTATCACGAAGAAGATAAGGCGCAAGCGTTGATTTACCCGCGCCGTTTGCTCCGGCAATTACAATTACATTCGGCATTTTAAATTACGGCTTCAAACGATTGAGCATTCGCGGAAA